>DATNEW010000019.1 GCA_035606695.1 Gemmatimonadaceae bacterium | reverse complement strand
CGGCGGCGTGATCTCGAGCGCGCGCCGCACCGCGTCGACGATCTGCTGGATCGGCTCCTGGATCGCTTCGCGGATCTCGCTCGAATGGACGCGCACGGTCTTCGGGATGCCGGAGACGAGGTCACGTCCCTTGACTTCCATCTCGCGCTCCTCGCCAACCGGTGCCGCACTTCCAATCTGGATCTTGATCTGCTCCGCCGTCGGCTCGCCGATCAGCAGATTGTAGTTCTTGCGCATGAATTGCACGATCGACATGTCGAGCTCGTCGCCGCCGGTGCGAATGGACGTGTCGCTCACGATGCCCGACAGCGCGATGACGGCGATCTCCGTCGTGCCGCCGCCGATGTCGATCACCATGTTGCCGGTCGGCGTCTCGACCGGCAGCCCGACGCCGATCGCCGCGGCCATCGGCTCCGCCACCATGAACACTTCCTTCGCGCCCGCGCCCAGGGCCGAGTCGCGCACCGCGCGCTTTTCTACTTCTGTAATACCAGAAGGCACACAGACGATGACGCGCGGCTTCACCTTGAAGACGTGATTCTCGATGATGAGCGTCAGGAAGTAACGCAGCATCTTCTCGGTCACGTCGAAGTCGGCGATGACGCCGTCCTTCATCGGGCGCACGGCGATGACACCATCCGGCGTGCGGCCCAGCATGCGCTTGGCCTCGAGTCCCACGCCCTTGATCTTCTTGGTTTCGCGGTCGATGGCGACCACCGACGGCTCGTTGAGCACGATGCCCTCACCCTTGACGTAAATCAGGGTGTTGGCCGTGCCCAGGTCGACGCCGATGGCGTTTGCCGGGAAAAGCGATCCGGATTTTGAGAGGAACGAAGGCCAGCGCATTCAGTACAAGATATTGGGGCTTCAGCAGTTAGGCAATGAACTGTCGCGGATCTTCATAAGTCAGGCCAAAGGCCTCGGCAACCCCCGGATACGTCACACGACCTTCGGTCATGTTCAGTCCCTTGAGCAGCGCCGGATTGTCGCGAAGCGCCTGCTTCCAGCCCTTGTTGGCCAGTTGGAGCGCATACGGGAGCGTCGCGTTGGTCAGCGCCAGCGTCGACGTCCGGGGCACCCCGCCCGGCATGTTGGCTACGCCGTAATGGATGATCCCATCGACGACGTAGGTCGGATTCTCATGCGTCGTCGCATGAATGGTCTCAACGCATCCACCCTGGTCGATCGCCACGTCCACGATCACCGCCCCGGGCTGCATGAGCTTGAGATCTTCCTTGCGGACGAGTTTCGGCGCCTTGGCGCCCGGAATTAACACCGCGCCCACGACGAGGTCCGCCGTCTCGATCTGCTCGAGCACGTTGTGGCGGTTCGAGTGGATCATCACGCAGTTGGCCGGCATGACGTCCGAGAGGTAGCGCAGGCGCTCGAGGGAGAGATCGAGAATCGTGACCTTGGCACCGAGGCCGGCCGCCATCTTCGCCGCGTTGATGCCCACGATGCCGCCGCCCAGGATGACGACCTTGGCGGGGGCGACACCCGGCACACCACCCAGCAGCACGCCGCGCCCCCCGTACAGCTTCTCGAGATACTTGGCGCCTTCCTGCACGGCCATGCGGCCGGCCACCTCGGACATCGGCGTCAAGAGCGGCAATTCGCGCGTCGGCAGCTCGACGGTCTCGTAGGCCACGCAGGTCGCGCCGCTCTTCATGTGCGCGCGCGTCAGCTTCTCGTCGGCCGCGAAATGGAAATAGGTGAACACGAGCTGACCGTGCCGCATGTGCGGCCATTCCTTCTCGATCGGCTCCTTCACCTTCATGATCATGTCGCTGTCCTTCCACACGGTCGCGGCATCGGGAGCGATCTTGGCGCCCACGCCCGTGTACGCTTCGTCGGGAAAGCCGCTGCCGACGCCCGCGCCGGTCTCGACGAGCACCGCGTGTCCCGCCGCCACGAGCGCTTCAGCGCCGGCCGGCACGAGCGCGATGCGGTTCTCGTTCGTCTTGATTTCCTTGGGTACGCCGATCTTCATATTAGTATCTTTGAATTGTTGTCATTCAAATCAACGTGTCATCCCGAGCGGAGGCGCGGAGCGCCGGAGTCGAGGGATCCCCCTCTCAGCGGAGCGCTGTCTATGGCTCCTCCGTCGGGACCGGGGTCCCTCGACTCGCTCCGCTCGCTCGGGATGACGTGCTCCACACCCCGTTCCGCGTCGGAAACTAATTAGCCCCTGCTCAATCCGCGCCTTTCGGACCCAGGCTCAACACCGTCATCCGATCGGGCTCGAAAAACTCGGCGGCCGATCGCGCGACGTCCTCGTCCGAAATGCCGTCGATCAGCGCCAGCAACTCGTCCAGCGTGCGATACGGTTCGCCGTACAACTCCACCGACGCCGCGCGATACATGCGCGACGAGACGCTCTCGAGCGACAGCGTGATCTGTCCCTTGAGCTGCTGGCGGCCCATCGCAATCTCATCCGCCGGCAACCCCTGCTCGGTCACGGAGCGCAGCTCGTGGCGAATGGCGTCGAGTGCCGCGCTCGCCGTATCCGGCGCCGTCGCCACGTACACGCCGTGCATGCCGGTATCGGCGTGAAACGACTGATACGTGTACACCGAGTAGGCCAGCCCGAGCTCTTCGCGCACACGTTGAAACAGCCGCGAGCTCATGCCGCCGCCCAACAGCATGCTCAGAAGCAGCATCGGAAACCGGCGAGGATCGCCGTGCGCGATCGCCTGCGACCCCGCTACGATGTGCGTCTGCGCTCCCTCGCGCGTCACGTGTCGCACGCTCGGCGGCTGGGCCGTCGCCACAGGTGATACGAGCCGAGTCGCGTCGCCTGACGCGACGTCGGCCCAGCCGGCTCTCGCGAGAACGTCGATCAAACGCTCGTGCTCCACGTTCCCGGACGCCGCGACGATCAGCTGGCCGGGATGATAGGCGCGCCGGTGCAGCGCGCGCAGATCGCGCACGCCGAGCGCACTCACCGTCTCGCGTGTGCCGAGGATGGAGTAGCCGTACGGGTGATCGCCCCAGAGGAGCTCGTTGTGCAGCTCGAAAACGAGATCGTCCGGTGTATCCTCGACCATGCCGATCTCTTCGAGGATTACCTTGCGTTCGAGCGCCAGGTCCGTGTCGCGTAGTGTCGGCCGGAAGACGATGTCGCCGATCACGTCCGCCGCGTCGAACAGGTGCTCATCGAGGACGCGGCCCTGATAGACGGTGTGCTCGCGCGAGGTATACGCGTCGAGCGAACCGCCGAGCGCCTCGAGCGAGAGCGCGATCTGGTGCGCGGTGCGGCGCTCGGTGCCCTTGAACACCATGTGCTCGAGCAGATGCGACACACCCATCTTCGCGCGCGTCTCGTGCAGCGACGCGGCGCGTACCCATGCACCAAACGAAACCGACCGTACTCCCGGCATGTGCTCGGAGAGAACGGTCAGTCCGTTGGGCAGAACAGTGCGTTGAAGATCCGTACGGGAGAAGATTGTCATTCCGAGCGCAGCGAGGAATCTGGCATCATGGTCGAGTGGCCGGCCACTCCGAAGGGAAGGCAGATTCCTCGCCTGCGGCTCGGAATGACGAGCGGTATCGCACGGCGCGAGCTAGTCGCGGCGCGAACGCTCCCCGCCGCCGCGACCGCCACGGCCACCGCGCGAACCGCCGCGACCGCCGCCTTCGCTTCGCTCGCGACGCGGACGGTCACCGCCTTCACCACCTTCGCCGCCCTCACCGCCGCTCCGCTCACGCGGCTCGGGCTCGGGCATGCCCTCGGGCCTCGGCACGAGGGCTTTCATAGAAAGGCGCAGACGGCCGCGCTCGTCCCTGTCGATCAGCTTGACCTTCACGCGATCGCCCTTCTTCACGACGTCTTCGGTCTTCTCGGTGCGCTCGTGGCGCATCTCGGAGATGTGGACCAACCCTTCGGTGCCCGGCATGATCTCGACGAACGCGCCGAACGGCGTCGTCGTCTTCACCATGCCTTCGTACGTCTCGCCAACGACCGGCTCGGCGGTGAGTGCGGCGACCATCTGCCGCGCGCGCTCCATCGACTCGCCGCCAACCGCGGCGATCGTGACCAGGCCCGTATCGTCGACGGTGAGCTCCGCGCCCGTTTCGTCTTGAATGCCGCGAATCGTCTTGCCCTTGGGACCGATGAGATCGCCGATCTTCTCGGGACTGATGTTCATCGTCACGATGCGCGGCGCCCACGGCGACAGATCGCCGCGCTTCTCGGGCAGCGCCTTGTCCATCTCGCCGAGGATGTGCAGGCGGCCTTCCTTCGCCTGCGCGAGCGCTTCCTTCATGATCTTGAGGTCGAGCCCCTCGATCTTGATGTCCATCTGAATGGAGGTGATGCCCGTGCGCGTGCCGGCGACCTTGAAGTCCATGTCGCCCAAGTGATCCTCGGTTCCGAGAATGTCGGTGAGGATCGCGTACTTGCTGCCTTCCTTGATCAAGCCCATCGCCACGCCGGCGACCGCCGCGTGAATCGGCACGCCCGCATCGAAGCACGCGAGCGACGCGCCGCAGACCGACGCCATGGACGACGATCCGTTCGACTCGAGAATGTCGGACACGATGCGAATCGTGTACGGGAATTCCTCGAACGCCGGCAACACGCCCTGAATTGCGCGCTCGGCGAGATTGCCGTGGCCGATCTCGCGGCGCGAGGTGCCGCGCATCGGCCGCACTTCGCCGGTGGAGAACGGCGGGAAGTTGTAGTGCAGCATGAACGACTTCGTCGATTCCTTCGGCTCGTTCACACTTTCATAACGCTGCACGTCGTTGGCAGTGCCGAGTGTGGCAGTGACCAGCGCCTGCGTCTGTCCGCGCGTGAACAACGCGGAACCGTGCGCGCGGGGAATCAGGCCGGTGTCGATCGTGATCGGACGCACTTCGTTCGACTTGCGGCCGTCGACGCGGAAGCCGGTGTCGAGCACCTGCGAGCGAAGCTGCGTGTACTCGACGTCGCCGAGCAGCGTCTTGATGTCCTTGCTGTTGTCGGGGAAGTCGGTCATCAGCCCTTCGGCGATTTCCTTCTTCACCTTCTCGACCGCTTCGATGCGCGTGTGCTTGTCCTTCTGATTGAGCGCATCCTTGATCTTGCCGTTCGCGAGGTCGTTGACCTTGGCGCTGAGCGTCTTGTCGATCTCGGCCTTTTTCCACTCCATCTTCTTCGGGCGATCGCTGCCCATCTGCTTGAGCAGTTCTTCCTGCGCGGCGATGAGCTCGCGAATGCCCTTCTGTCCGACGGTGAGCGCCTCGACCACGTCTTCTTCCGAGACTTCGAGCGCACCGCCTTCGACCATGTTGATGAAGTCCGTGCCGCCGGCGACGACGATTTCCATGTCGCTGTACGCGAGCTGCTGGAACGTCGGGTTCAGGACCCACTTGTCCTGAATGCGGCCGACGCGCGTGGCGGCGACGGGCGTGGTGAACGGAATCTTCGACGCGTTCAGCGCGAACGACGCGGCGACGAGGGCGAGCACGTCGGCGGCGTTTTCCTGATCGGCGGAGATGACGTAGATGAAGACCTGGACTTCGTTCTTGAAGCCTTCAGGGAAGAGCGGCCGGATGGACCGATCGATAATGCGCGCCGAGAGAATTTCGGCATCGCTGGGGCGTCCTTCGCGCTTGATGTAGCCGCCGGGAATCTTTCCCGCGGCGTAGGTCTTCTCGCGATACTCGACGAGAAGCGGGAAGAAGTCGAGGGGGCTCTGGGTGTCGCTGACGGTAACGGCGGCGAGCACCATGGTATCGCCAAACTGGACGAGCGCGGAGCCGGCGGCCTGCTTGGCCATGCGGCCGGTCTCGATGACGAGCTTACGTCCGGCAAAGGTCTTTTCGACGCGTTGCATCATTGCTCAAAAGCCTGGAAAAAGGCGTGGGACAGCGCGTGACTGCCTGGAAATGTTGTTCGGGGAGATACAAAACGCGCGGGCCGCAATAGGTGCGCCCGCGCGATCGTTCATGCCGTCGATTTAGTACCGGAGGCCCAGTTCCTGGACGATCTTGCGGTAACCGTCGACATCGGTCCGCTTGAGGTAGTTCAGGAGGCGACGGCGTCTTCCGACCATTTTGAGGAGACCACGACGGCTGTGGTGGTCCTTCTGGTGGGCGCGGAAATGGTCGTTCAGATAATTGATGCGGTCGGTGAGAATCGCGACCTGGACGCGGGTCGAGCCGGCGTCGGTTTCGTGCGTGCGGTACTTCGTGACGGTGGGTGCTTTGTCGAAAGCCATGGATCGATGACTGAATGAACGCCGCCACGTTGGCGGCCTGCTGTAGTTAGCGGGTAGCTATGAATGGTAAACAGGGCCTAAGCCGAAGTAAAGCGGGAGCTTGCGGCTCGGCCACAAGCCGAGCCGGTCAGGCTCCGAAGAGGTGTCCGATCCACCCGAACATCTTCGCGAACCCGGCGCGGGTGTCGTTGTACATCACGATCACGAACAACAAGGCAATGGCGAACAGTCCAAACCGCAGGATGTACTCCCGCGTGCGCATGCTGAACGGACTGCCCTTCGCCGATTCCAACACGTTGATCAGAATCTGGCCGCCGTCGAGAATCGGAATCGGAAGGAGATTGAGCACGGCGACGTTGATGCTGAGCAGCGCGATCAGCCGGAACAACACGTCGAAGCCGCTCTGCGCCGCGCTGACCGCCGCGCGCGTGATCGCGATCGGCCCGCCGAGCTGTTTCACGGACTGCTGACCCGTCCCGATCTGGTGGAGCACGCGGAACACCGCGCCCGCATCGGCAAGCGTCACGCGCCAGCCGTAGCCGATCGAAGCAAAAAACGAGACGTCCTCGTGCACGACAGGGTTCCGCGCCGCCGCGCCGATCTTGCCGACCGTGTGCACCGCGCCCGTCTCCGGATCGGGCTCCTCGACCGCTTTCGGCGTGATCGTGAGCGAATCGCGCGCACCGCCGCGCATGAACACGAAGCTCAGCGGCTTGCCCGCCGACGGGCTGACCTCATCCACCATGTCGGTCCACACGCGTACCGAATGGCCGTTGACGCTCACGATCGAATCGCCACGCTGCAATCCCGCGTGCGACGCGGGATCGCCCGGCACGATCGAATCGATCACCGGCGCGAGGAAGTACAATACCGCGTCGGCGATGGTTTCCGGCGTGGCCCCGCGCGCCGCATCGAGCCCGATGCGCATGCTGCTGCGCTGCGTCGTGAATTCCACGACGTCGCCGCTCTCCAGGATGTGCCGCTCGACGTCGTTCCAGCTCGCGACGGGCGAGCCGTTCACGGACTTGATCGTGTCGCCGGTCTGGAGCTGCGCAAGGAGCGGCGCGCCCGGAACGGCTTTGACGCTCCCCACAACTGTTGAGGGGACCACGTCCCGGCCCTGGCGCGCGACCAGCGCCGTGGCGACGACGATCGCGAGCAGCGCGTTCATCACGACGCCCGCGAGCATGATGATGATCCGCCCCCACAGCGGTTTGCTCTCGAACCAGCGATTCTCGGGAACGGGCTTGGGACCGAACGGCACCATCGCGTTCGGATCGAAGTCGGGATCGGTCTCCTTCTTGGCGCCCTGCTCTTCGTTGCCGCCCTCGAGGAACGCCGTCTCCGCGTCGTGGCGCGACGCCATGCGCACGTAGCCGCCGAGGGGCAGCCACGCGAGGATGTATTCCGTCTCGCCGCGCCGAAACTTGAAAATCGACGGCCCGAAGCCGATCGAGAATCGCGGCGCGTAGACGCCCAGCGCCTTGGCGGCGAGGAAATGGCCGAACTCGTGAACGAAGATCACGAGCCCGAAGACGAGAATCGGAGCGAGCCACGCTAGCATGCGATTTGAGCGGTTTTAGCTGGCGAATCGTTCATGAACGTTCCGGCGCGCCGCGGCGTCCGCCGCGAGAACGGCCTCACGGCTGTCGGCGGGCAAACCTGCCAATGCATCGAGCGCGCCCGCGATGGCCGTGCCAATCTCTCCAAAGCGAATGCGCCCGTCGAGAAACAGCGCCACCGCGGCTTCGTTGGCCGCATTGAACACAGCCGGCGCCGCACCGCCACGCCGGCCGGCGGCCACGCCCAGCGCGAACGCGGGAAACTGCTCGGCTCGCACGGACTCGAAGGTCAGCGGCGAACACTTCACCGGGTCGAATACCGGTACACCGGCGTCGGCGACGCGATCCGGATGCGTCAGCGCATACAGCACGGGCAGCTCCATACTTGGCACGCCCAGCTGGGCGAGCACGCTGCCATCCACAAATTCGACGAACGAATGCACGATACTCTGCGGGTGCACCACCACCTCGATGCGATCGTACGGCAGCCCGAAGAGATAGTGCGCCTCGATGACCTCGAGTGCCTTGTTCGCGAGCGTCGCACTGTCCACCGTAATCTTTCGGCCCATCTGCCACGTCGGGTGCCGCAGCGCGTCCTCGAGCGTCGCACGCTCGAGCTGCTCCGGCGTCCACTGCCGAAAGGGACCGCCGGACGCGGTGATGATCACGCGCCGCACATCGACGTCTGGGCGGCCCGTGATGCACTGCAGAATTGCGCTATGCTCGCTGTCGACGGGAATGAGCTCGCCCCTGCCCTGCGCGCAGGCGGCGGTCACGAGCGAACCGGCCATCACGAGTGTTTCCTTGTTCGCGAGCGCGACGCGCTTGCCGCACGCGAGTGCCGCGAGCGTCGCATCGAGACCCGCCGCGCCGACGACGGCGTTCAGGACGATGTCGACGTCGTCGCGTTGCGCGGCTTCGACGAGGCACTCCGGGCCGACGCGCCAACCCGCGTGCGGAGTGACGCCGTTCTTGACGATGCCCACGTATTGCGGATCGAAGCGCGCCGCCTGGTCGCCCAGCAATTCCGCGTTGTTGTACGCGGTCAACGCGGCGACGCGAAACCGGTCGCTTTGCCGCTCGAGCACGCGCAGCGCGGTCGTGCCGATCGACCCCGTCGACCCGAGAATCGCGACTCCGCGCATCACAGAATTCTTATCGCCGCTCACGACGGCGCCCACGTGAGCAGCCACCCGAGCACGACGTACGACACGGGAAGCACGAAAAGCAGACTGTCGACGCGATCGAGCACGCCGCCGTGGCCCGGAATGATGTTCGACGCGTCCTTCACGCCCGCTTCACGCTTGATGAGAGATTCAGCAAGATCGCCGATCTGCGCCGCGATGCTCACGAGCGCACCGAACGCGATGATCCCCACCGGCGGCCACTTGAATCCGAGGTGCGCCGCCGGCCGGAGCGGCCAGGCGGTCCATGCCCACGCGACGATCACGCTCGCCACGAGCCCGCCGAGCGCCCCTTCGACCGTCTTGCCGGGACTCACCGCCGGGATGAGCTTGTGCCGTCCGAACGTGCGCCCGAACGCATATGCGCCGATGTCCGACGCCCACGTGACGAGTAGCGGCAGCAACAGCAGCAAGCCACCGGACGGCACGTCGAACGAGCGAGCGCCGATGCGCATCGCCGCGGGCGCGAACGCGTAGTCCTGATACCGGATGGCGTACGCGTAGCTCAGCGCGCCGCCGGTGTACGCAATGCCGAACGCGGTCACGGCAACGCCGCCGAGCGGTTTGCCTTGCACGCCGCGCATCCAGATCGCGAGGCCGAGCAGCATGAGCATCGCAAGCATGGCGACCGAGGCAACGCCGATCGTCGCGTCCGGGTTGTAGAGATGCAAATAGCGAGCATGCACGACGAGCGGCACGATGCCGGCGACGGCGACGCCGACGTCGTCGAGTGGCGCGAGTCCGCCCGCGCGCGCGATGCGGAAGAACTCCCACGCCGCAAGCGCCGACGCCACCGCGAGCAGCGCGGCAAGCGGCCACCCGCCGAAGAGCACGATGGCGATGGCGACCGGAGCGGCGACGATGCCGAAGAGAATGCGCTTGGTTAGCTCACCGCTCGCCAATTTATCGTTCCTCGCTTCGGCGCCGCGCGCCTACGCTCGGACTGCGCATGGTAAACTTCGTTGAATGCGCATATTAAACTTCCATAATCTCGGCTTCTTTCGCCTTGATCAGCTCGTCGATTTTGTGAATGAAGTCGTCGTGGACTTTCTGCAGCTCCTTCTCGGCGTGCTTGACGTCGTCTTCGGAGACGCCGCTCAGTTTCTTGAGGCCTTCGCGTCCCTGCGTGCGCGCGTGACGGATCGCGACTCGGCCGTCTTCGGCGTACTTGTGCACGACTTTCACCAGGTCCTTGCGGCGCTGCTCGTTCATCTGCGGCAGCGGCACGCGAATGATCGCGCCCTGCGCCGACGGCTCGAGACCGAGCCCCGCCTCGCGAATGGCCTTCTCGATCACCTTGATCTGGCCTTTGTCGAAGGGCGTCACGATGAGCACGCGCGGTTCGGGCGCGTTGACGGTCGCCACCTGATTGAGCTGCATGAGCTGGCCGTACGCCTCGACACGCACGGTGTCGAGCATGTTGGGCGACGCCTTGCCCGAGCGCACGGACGAGAACTCGTGCTTGACGTGGGCGATGTCCTTGTCCATCGCCGTGCGGGCATCCTTGAGAATTTGTTGAATTGAGCTCATCGAACGAGGGTGCCGACGCGCTCGCCGCGAATCGCCGCGACGATGGCGCCAGGACGGTGGATGTTGAGAACGATCAGCGGCAGCGCGTTCTCGCGGCAGAGCGTGATCGCGGTCTGATCGATCACCTTGAGCTCCTCCATGATCACGTCGCGAAAGCTGATCTCGTCGTACAACTTGGCGTTCGGTTCGCGCTTGGGATCGGCCGAGTAGACGCCCTCGACGCTGGTCGCCTTGATGATCACGTTCGCCTTGATCTGAATGGCGCGCAATACCGCGGCGGTGTCCGTCGAGAAGTACGGATTGCCGGTGCCGGCGGCAAAGATGGTCACGCGCCCCTTCTCGAGATGACGGATCGCTCGGCGACGGATGTATGGCTCCGCAATCTCTTCCATGCGAATGGCCGTCATCACGCGCGTGTCGATGCCTTTTCGCTCGAGCACGTCCTGAACGGCCATCGCATTGATGACCGTGCCGAGCATGCCCATGTAGTCGGCGGCGACGCGGTCCATGCCGGTCTTGGAGAGGAGCGACCCGCGCACGATGTTGCCGCCGCCGATCACCATGCCGAGCAGCGCGCCGGTCTCCTTAACAGAAACGACTTCGTCGGCGAGTCGATTCACCGTGTCGAAGTCGTATCCGAAGCCTTTGTCGCCGGCAAGTGCTTCGCCGGACAGCTTCAGCAGAACGCGCGGGTATTTGAGAGAGGTCATGCGGGTTGTCATTCCGAGGAGCGAAGCGACGAGGAATCTAACATCCCGGTCGAGTGGCTTGCCCCTCTAACATGACGCAAGATCCCTCGCTTCGCTCGGGATGACGACTAGGCCTCGCCCAACTGATACCGCACAAACCGCCGAACCTGCACGTTCTCGCCGGTCTTCGCGGACGTCTCCTTCACGAGATCGCCGATCGTCTTCTTGGGCTCGCGCACCCACGCCTGATGCATGAGCGCGACGTCCTTGTAGAACGCCTGCACCTTGCCCTCGACGATCTTGTCGATCATGTGCTCCGGCTTGCCTTCGGCCTTCACCTGCTCGATGAAGATGCGGCGCTCCGACTCGACCTTCTCGGCCGGCACCTGATCCTTGTCGACGGCGAGCGGCGCCGCCGCGGCCACGTGCTCCGCGATCCACTTGCCGAGCTGTTGGAAATCGTCCGTGCGCGCGACGAAATCGGTCTCGCAATTCAGCTCGACGAGTACGGCGATCTTGCCGTTGTGGTGGATGTAGTTGGCGATCATGCCTTCTTTGACCTGCCGACCGGCGCGCTTTTCGGCCTTCGCCGCTCCAGAGGTGCGGAGTAGCTCGACGGCCTTGTCGACGTTTCCGCCCGTCTCTTCCAGCGCCTTCTTGCAATCCATCATGCCGGCGCCCGTGCGCTCACGCAGGGCGGCGACGTCCTTTGCCGTGATAGCCATTTTGATTTCCTTGAGTTGTCATTCCGAGCGAGCGCAGCGAGCGAGGAATCTTCTTTCCCGTCGGATTGGCTGGTCACTCTACCGTGACGCCAGATCCCTCGCTGCGCTCGGGATGACGGTTGTTACTCGGCAGCGCCTTCGTCCGCCGGTGCCTCACCGCCCTCAGCCCCACCCTCTTCACCTGGTCCCTTGAGGCGCGCGGCAATCGCTTCGGGCTTGGCGCGACGGCGGCGCGGGCGACGGCGGCGCTTCTTGTCTTCTTCACCGGCCGGTTCAGCGCCGCGGTCGGAGCTGTAGGTGTAGCTCTCGCCCTCTTCCTCTTCGACGCGCGCCGGCGCTTCGCGGCGCGCTTCGACGACGGCATCGGCGATCGACTTGGTGATCAGCTCGACCGAGCGGATGGCGTCGTCGTTGCCGGCGATCGGCACCGTGATGAGATCCGGATCCGCGTTCGTGTCGACGATCGCGACGATCGGAATGCCGAGCTTGTTCGCCTCGCTGACGCCGATGCGCTCCTTCTTGGAGTCGACGACGAACATCAAGCCGGGCAGACGGCCCATGTTGCGGATGCCGTTCAGATACTTCGAGAGCTTCTCGCGCTCGCGCCGGAGCATGAGCTGCTCCTTCTTCGTGTAGTTCTCGAAGTCGCCGCCCTCTTCACCGCCCGCCTCGAGCTCCTTCATGCGGCGGACCTGCTTCTTCACCGTCTGATAGTTGGTGAGCAGGCCGCCCAGCCAACGTTCGGTGATGAACAGCGCGCCCGCCCGCTCGGCCTCGGCGCGGACGATGCCCGCGAGCTGCGGCTTCGTGCAGACGAAGAGCACGTTCTCGCCGCGCAGGACGACGTCGCGCGCCAGCTTCTGCGCGAGCTCGATCTGCCGCAGCGTCTTCTGCAGATCGATGATGTGGATGCCGTTCCGCTCCGCGAAAATGAAGCGGCGCATCTTGGGATTCCAGCGACGGGTCTGATGCCCGAAGTGGACGCCGGCGGCGAGAAGCGCCTCGAGCGTCGGCGTGTTGGTCTGCTGCTGATCAGCCATGGATGGTACGAACCTCGGTTTGGTTGTGACGTCGGAGTCTCGTCATCGCATTGCTCCACCGTCGAAACGGCACCGAAGCAACACTCGGAGATCCTGTGAGATGACCTGCGGAACGACCGTCATTCCGAGCCGACGGCGAGGAATCTGGCATCTCGATAGAGGGATGTCCCTCTGACCCCGACGGCAGATCCCTCGCTTCGCTCGGGATGACGCACTAACGCTTGCTGAACTGGAACCGCTTGCGGGCCTTCGGACGGCCCGGCTTCTTGCGCTCGACCGCGCGCGCATCGCGCGTCAGGAGCCCGAGCGAACGCAGCTTGGGCCGGTGACCCTCATCGATCTTCACGAGCGCGCGCGCGACCGCCAAACGCAGCGCACCGGCCTGGCCGGTGTTGCCGCCGCCGTCGACGTTCGCCTTGACGTCATAGCGGCCGAGTGTATCGGTCGCCACGAACGCCTGCTGGATGGACGTGACGTGCGAGGGACGCGGGAAATAGTCGCCCAGCGTGCGGCCGTTCACGTCCCACTTGCCCGATCCCGGCTTGAGGAAAACCCGGCACACCGCTTCCTTGCGGCGGCCGATCGCGTGGATGTTCTGCTCGGCCATGGATTACTTCTCGCTCTTGTTGAAGGTCAACGTGGTCGGCTGCTGCGCGACGTGCGGATGATCGGCATTCGCGTACACGCGAAGCTTGCGGCGCAGGACCTGGCGCCCGAGCGCCGTCTTCGGCAACATGCCGTAGACGGCCTTTTCGATCACCCGTTCGGGGTGCTTCGCGATCATCGTCGAGAGCGGCGTGAACCGCTCGTGACCCATGTAACCGGTGTGGCGGAAGTATTCCTTCTGCTCGCCCTTGCGGCCGGTGACCTTGACCTTCGACGCATTGATGACGATGACGTTGTCACCGGTATCCATGTGCGGCGTGAAGATCGGCTTGTGCTTGCCGCGAATGATGCGCGCGACTTCGGTCGCCAAGCGACCGAGGATCATGTCCTCGGCGTCGACGATGTACCAACGCTGCTCGATGTCCGAGGGCGTGGCGGAGAACGTTTTCATCGGGAGAAACGAACGAAAGTGGGTCCCACGCCTCACCGGTGCGGCACGCAACCCGGGTCTCGGCAGCCATTGAAGGCATTTTTTGACAGACTCTCAAAATAGATAAAGACTTATGCGGTGTCAACTTACGGGTTTCATCCTCCTCGCCGCATCCGCCCTTCCTGCACAAACAAAGGCGGACTCGGCGCTCGTCGCACGGCTCCTTACGGCGGAGGATCGGCGCGATTCGGCCGCGGCCGCCTTCCGGGAGGGCTTGGCGAGCCCGAATCCGCAGGTCCGGCTCATCGCCGCGCGTGGTTGGGCTCGCGTCAAGGATTCAGCATTCGCGAAGCGCGATTCGCTTCCCGCTCCGAGCGCTGCGCCGGCCTACTTGGATCCGGACTGGCGCCTCCGTTTCCGCGCCCTGGCAAGAAAGCCTCTCGATTGTTCGCTGCTGCGCGCCGGTCCGGGCGACGACGACCCGCATGTCGTGCTCCGAGCGATCGATCTCATGTCAGCGGAGTGCAGCAACGCGACGGTGCTCACCGAGTTGACGCGTTTGGTCAGCGCGCCAAGCCGGACGTCCGCACGCAAGCGCGGCCACGCGTCCTGGCAGTTGCCCGCGCATTCGCTGGTCACGCTCGCGCGACTATCGCCCGGAACGAGCCGAACGCCCCTATCACGCCTTGCGAAGTCGAGCATTCCGTGGGTGCGGGTGTACGCGGCCCGCGCCGCGCGGGAGTTGGACGACACGACGACACTTCGCGCGCTCGCCGCCGACCCGGACGACAATGTCAAGGAGGCCGCCGTCGACGGATTGGCGAAAGTCGCGGGTCATTCCGCCGACGACACGTATCTTCGCGCGCTCGACGCGAGGGGATATCAGGCCATCCGCGCCGCCGCGGTAGCGCTCGAGGGAACGCCGCGCAGTGAGGACGTGATCAGAGCGGGACAACGCGTCCTCGCGCGGTTGCGCGCTGATTCGAGCGAAACCTCCCGCGACGCCCGTGTCGCGGTCGCCGACCGGCTACGAGAAGCCGGCGTCGCGAATGTGTCCGCCGAGTTGCTGAAGGCTCCGGCGCCTGTGCCGCTCGCCCCCGAGGCGGCAGCGCTCGCGTTCGGAAAGCAGGTCGTGCTTCGCGTCACGCTCGCCGACTCGAGCGGCGGTGGACACTTCGACGTTCGCCTGCGTGGCGACGTGGCGCCTATTACCACGGCGCGCGTCCTTCAGCTCGTCCGATCAGGATTCTATAACAATCGCGCCTGGTTTCGTGTCGAGCCGGATTTCGTGATCGAAGGCGGTGGCCCGGGCAACAACGAGTATGTCGGCTACCCGCGGTTCTTCCGCGACGAGCTGTCCGCGCTCCCACAAGTACGTGGCACCGTCGGCATGAGCACGCGCGGCCACGATACCGGCGACGCACAATGGTTCGTCAACTTGCGCGACAACCTGCGCCTGACGCGCGACTACACGAGCTTCGGCGAAGTGATCGACGGCATCGACGTCGTCGACGGCATTCTCGAGGGCGACGTGATCGCGCGGATCGAGGTCGTCAGTTCTTCGGCACCGCGACGATAGCCAGCCACCTATGATCGGGACTCACGGCGAGCCGCGTGATCGCCGTCAGTCCCGGCGCGGCAAGATCCGCGATCTCGCGCCAGTCGCCGCCGCCAGCGCGACGCGTCAGGAGCTTCGTCCCATCGCCGGCGATGACTGCGTCGCGCGCGACCCACGCGATGTCCTGCGACTTCCCGGGCAGCGTCATCAAGTCTCTGGACGCGCGGCTCGGCCAGCTCATCGCGCGGAGCGTCGAACCCGAATCGCCAGTTTGCACGAACGAGAATTCGCCGTGGCCCATCGGCGCCAGCGATCGGCCAATGTCGCGAGCGAGCGTGTCCGCGTGGCCGTCATGCACGGTCGACATCACGAGCGCGTTGGGCGACTGCCGCGAGCCGAGGACGAACGAGACGACGTGGTCCGCATCGATCCACGCGTGATAGCCGACGGGCTTGAGTGTTTTCAAAACAAGGCGCGGGTCGCTGCCGTTCATCGCGAAGCTCCACAGCCGCTGCGTCGAATCGTGCTCGACGCGAATGACGGAGAATCGTTTGCCGCCGGGCATCACGGTAGGCGAGTATTCGCTCTCCGGTGTCGTGGTGATGCGTGAAATCGCTTTCGACTTCAGGTCGTAGCGATAGATGTCGGCCTGTCCGTCGTCGTGAATCGACGTGAACAGGATGGCGCGTCCGTCCGGCGTGAACGACGGCTGATTGTCATAGCCGGCGCGATGCGTGATGTTGACGGGCGCGCCGACGGTGATCGTTCCACTCGTGATGGTGAGCGGCGCAAGAAAAATGTCAGTGGCGGGCGGCGCGGCTTGCGCGCGTGCGGAGCGAGATGTGACTCCGACGCACAGGGCGACGGCAACCAACGTGGCTCGACGCATCGATTCTCCAGGTGAGTTCCGCTATTCGAGCTCGATGAGCAGCGCGCCTTTCTCCACCGCCGCCCCCGGCGTCGCCAACACCGACTTCACGCGGCCCGCCGCCGTCGCGCGCAGCTCGTTCTCCATCTTCATCGCTTCCATCACGACCATACCTTGTCCCGCCTGCACCTGATCGCCGACCGTGACGTTCACGCGCACGATCAATCCCGGCATCGGCGCTTTCAGCGGCGCCGGACCAACCGGACCCGCGCTCGCGCCCGACAACTCGCGGATGGCACGCGTGCGTTCGTCGATCGCCTCGACCTCGAACCGATAGCCGTCGAGCCACAGCGTATACTCCCCGCGCGACCCGCCCGGGCGTACGACGACGCGATGCACGTCGTTGCCGATCGTCACCATGCGCACCGGGGTGCCGTCGCCATCGGCGACCGTCGCGGCGACGTCTTCACCGTTCGTGTGAACACCTTCGCTGTCGATGACGACTTCGTGTTCTTCCCCATTCACCCGAACGAAATACTTCATGCGGCCGCCGTTGCGGGAACGAGCTCGCACACCGTTTCGACGTGCGCGGTTTGTGGAAACATGTCGAACGCGCGGAGCGATTCGATGCGGTAGCGCGGCATGCGGGTGAGATCTCGCGCCAGCGTCGCGGGATCGCAACTCACGTAGATCAGCGCGCGCGGCGGCGTGTCGAGCGATTCCATGACGTGCGCTACCGTTTCGTGCACGCCGGTCCGCGGTGGATTGATCAACACGACGTCGGCGGGGAGCACCCGTGCGATGACGTCTTCGACCCGTGCCGCGATCGCCTCCGAGCCTTCGGGCAAGAGCGCCGCGCACCGCGCGACTGCGTCCCGATCGAGCTCGATCGCCGTGACGTGCGCGCCGTCGGCGGCGAGTGGAATCGCCGTCGCGCCAGCGCCGGCATACGCGTCGACCACGCGGGATGGCCGATGATGGCGCGCGCGTTCGAGCACGTACTCGTGCAGGCGTGCGCCGACGGCCGCGTTCACCTGCGCAAAGGACGCCTCGCCGAACGTTCGGCCACGTTCGGCGACCAGCATCCGTGCCCGATGCGCCGGCCGCCACCACACCGACGTCGCCAGCGGCACGGCATCAAAGAACTCTGATCGCGCGGGCCACGCGTTGGCGCCTTCCATGACGACGGACGCGCCATCCTCGAGCAACTGCACGGCGGCGCGCAGCTCGTCGCCCGGCGGAAAGTGCTGGCGCGCTTCCATGATCTGTCGCCACACGCGCAACACGCGCTCGTCGGTGATCGGGCAGTCGGCCAGCTGAAAGATGCCCACCGGATCGTCGTATCGATGCAAACCGATCACCCAGTCGCCGGCGCGGCGGGCGCGGCGAATGGCCAGCGTGAGCTTTCGGCGGTAGCGCCATTGAATGGGGCTGCCTTCGACGCTCGGGAGATCGACCGAGCGCTTTCCGATCCGCGTCAGCGAATCACGGATGATCACCTGCTTCGCGCGAACCTGCGCGTCGTAATTCAAGTGCTGTAACTGACACCCACCGCACTTGTCCATGCGATAGTGGTAGCACAGCGGATCCACACGATCGGGCGACGGGGTGAGGATCGTCTCGATCGTTCCACGCGCGAATCGCTTCCGCTCGTCTATGGCAACGCGCACGACGTCGCCCGGTGCGCCGCGCGGCACGAACACCACGACGCCGTTCGCGCGCGCGATGCCGTCGCCGCCCGCCGCAATGCTCTCGATCGACACGTCGGCGGAATTCACCGCAGCGATTCCAGGCGGGCGATGCGCGTCCATGCATCCGCCGTCGCACCCGGCGTCGCGCTTGCATTCGGCGCCGCCGCGCCATGGACCGGGCGCCGCGCCACATGACGATCGCGATCGGCGATCAGCGCCGCGACGAGCGCCGCGGTCTTCGCGGTGTCCGCCGGCGGCTTCGCATTGACGAGCGACTCGAGCCGCCGCTCCAACCACTGAATCTCGATCGCACCCGCGCGAAACTCCGCGTCTTCCATCACGCGCAAATGGAAATCGCGCGACGATTCCACGCCTTCGATCGTGAGCTCCAGGAGCGCGCGATGCATTCGGTCGATCGCCGCCTCGCGCGTCGGCGCGTGCACGATCAGCTTGGCGAGCATCGGATCGTAGTAGAGACCGACGTCGCTGCCGACTTCGATACCGCCGTCCCAGCGCACCCCGGGTCCCGCCGGCAGGTGCAGATACGAGATGCGCCCCGTCGACGGCACGAATCCGTTCGCGGGATCCTCGCTCGTGATGCGGCACTCGATGGCCCAGCCGCGCGGCACGATCTCGTCCTGCGAGAACGGCAGCCGCTCGCCGGCGGCGATGCGAATTTGCCACTGCACCAGATCGAGGCCGGTCACCAGTTCCGTGACCGGATGTTCGACCTGGAGCCGCGTGTTCATCTCCAGGAAATAGAAATTGCCGTCGCGATCGAGCAGGAACTCGCACGTGCCGGCGTTGACGTAGCCCGCGGACTTCGCGGCGCGCACCGCGGTCTCTCCCATGCGCCGCCGCAGTTCGGGACTCACCGCCACACTCGGCGCCTCTTCGATCATCTTCTGATGCCGCCGTTGCACGGAGCATTCACGCTCGTTGAGCGAGAGCATGGTGCCGTGCTGATCGCCCAACACCTGGATCTCGACATGCCGCGGGCCGACGATGTACTTCTCGACGTAGACCGCGTCATCGCCGAAGGCATTCTTCGCTTCGCGCCGAGCGGTGTCGAGCGCATTCGCCATTTCTGATGGCTCGCGCACGACGCGCATGCCCTTGCCGCCACCGCCCGCGGCCGCTTTTAGTAACACTGGGTAACTAACTCGCTCGGCGATCTGCTTTGCTTCGTCGGCGTCGCGAAGCGCTTCCGTCGTGCCGGGAACCACGGGCACGTTGGCGGCGATGGCGAGCTGCCGCGCGGCGGTCTTGCTGCCCATGGCGGCAATCGCTTCCGGCGGCGGCCCGATGAACACCAGCCCCGCGTCGCGCACCGCGCGCGAGAACCACTCGCGCTCCGACAGAAAGCCGTATCCGGGATGAATCGCCTCGGCGCCGACGCGCTGCGCCGCCTCGATGATGCGGTCGCCCTTGAGATAACTCTCGCCCGGCGGCGAGGCGCCGATGTGCACCGCCTCGTCGGCCTCGCGCACGTGAGGCGCGCGCGCGTCGGCGTCGCTGTACACGGCGACGGACGTGATGCCCATCTCGCGGCACGCGCGAATGACGCGCAGCGCGATCTCGCCGCGGTTGGCGATGAGGATTTTCTTAAACATGCGATGGGCGGTGGGCGATGGGCGCCGGGCGGCCGTGGGGTTTGAGCGCCCATCGCTCAACCGCCATCGCCCATCGCTCAGAGCGGAATATTCCCATGCTTTTTCGGCGGGTTGCGATCGCGCTTCGCCTTGAGCGTGTCGAGCGCGTCGATCAACCGCGGGCGCGTGTCGCGCGGATCGATGATGTCGTCCAGGTAGCCGCGTCCCGCCGCGATGTACGGATTCGCAAACTTCGACGTGTACTCGGCCACCCGCTCGTCCGTCGCCTTTTGCGGATCGTCGCTGTCGTTGATCTCCTTGCGGAACAGAATCTCGACCGCGCCCTTCGGCCCCATGACCGCGATCTCCGCCGTCGGCCACGCGACGTTGTAGTCGCCGCGAATGTGCTTCGACGACATGACGTCGTACGCGCCGCCGTACGCCTTGCGCGTGATCACCGTGAGCTTGGGCACCGTGGCTTCGCAGTACGCGAACAGCAGCTTGGCGCCGTGCTTGATGATGCCGCCGTGCTCCTGCGTCACGCCCGGAAGAAATCCCGGCACGTCCTCGAACGTCACGATCGGAATGTTGAACGCATCGCAGAAGCGAATGAATCGCGCCGCCTTGAGCGATGCATTGATGTCCAACACGCCCGCCAGCACCGCCGGCTGATTCGCGACGATCCCCACACTATGCCCGCCGAGGTGCGCGAAACCGCAGATGATGTTCTGTGCGTACTCCCGCTGTACTTCATAAAACTCACCGTCGTCCACGACACGCCGGATGACCTCGTGCATGTCGTACGGCTTGTTCGGATTCTCGGGGACCGCGGTGAGCAGCGATTCATCGCGCCGGTCGCGCGGATCCGTACCGCGGCCGCGCGGCGGATCGTCGACGTTGTTTTGCGGGATGTACCGGAACAGCTCGCGAATCGCCGCGATCGTCGCCGGCTCGGAATCATGAATGAAGTGCGCGACACCCGACGTGCCCGCGTGCGTCTCGGCGCCGCCGAGCGCTTCCATCGTCACGTCTTCGTGCGTCACCGTCTTCACGACGTTCGGACCCGTAACGAACATGTACGACGTGCCGCGCGCCATGTAAATGAAGTCCGTGATCGCCGGCGAATAGACGGCGCCGCCCGCGCATGGACCGAGAATCGCGGAGATCTGCGGCACCACACCAGACGCGAGCGTGTTGCGCAGAAAGATGTCCGCGTACCCGCCGAGGGACACCACGCCTTCCTGAATGCGCGCGCCGCCCGAGTCGTTGAGCCCGATCACCGGAGCGCCGTTGCGCACCGCCAGGTCCATCACCTTGCAGATCTTCTCGGCAAAGGATTCCGATAGCGATCCGCCGAACACCGTGAAATCCTGCGAAAAAACGTACACGAGCCGCCCGTCGATGCGGCCGTAGCCCGTGACGACGCCGTCGCCGTAGTACTTCTCGTTCTCGAGACCGAAATCCGAGGAGCGATGCACCACGAATCGGTCGAACTCCACGAAGCTGCCGTCGTCCAGCAACAGGTCCAGGCGTTCACGCGCCGAGAGTTTTCCTTTCGCATGCTGCGCCTTGACGCGCTTCTCGCCGCCGCCCTGCTCCGACTCGGCGATCCGGCGCTCGAGCAGCTCGAGCTGTTCTCGCATGGTCATGATCGTGGAAGCTATCGGACACGGTGCGCCGCGCAAAGAGAACGAACGAGAAACGGGCGAGCCATTTCGGCTCGCCCGCTCTCTTCGTTCGTCCATCGTCACGCAACGATCAGCTCTTGAAGTTCGGATTGTTGAACGTTTCCACGTCCGGCAACGGGACACAGGTGAGGTTGCTGTAGGTCTGCCCCTTGCGATTCACCCCTGATGTGAACGGCAGGTTGTAGCGCAGCATGTCGCCGTAGCGCTGGCCTTCACTGAAGAGCTGGCGCCGCCGTTCCTCGAGCACGAGATCGGTGTACGCCTGGCCCGTCGGCACCGCACCAGCCAGCGCGGGCACCTTGTTCGCGGCACGCACGCGATTGATCGCGTCGAAGCCCGCCTGCCCGCCGACTGCTTCGGCGTAAATGAGCTGTGCTTCGTTCCACGACGCGATTGGGATCGGTGAGCCGCCCGCGGTGAATTTCTGCTGCTGGAATTGCGGCGTCACACCGTCGTTGCCGAGACCCGCACTCTTCGTGACCACGCGCGGGTCGGCGACGTTGCCGCTGACGCCGTTCACCGTCATGTTGCGATACGCATCGGCCACTGAGAGGAACGCATTCCGAATCGTCAGGTTGAAGATACGATTCGTGCGCGCCGGCGCGCCGCCTTCGGTGAATTCGGCATTGCGAACGAAGCCGGTCGGCACCGCGTTCGCATCAGCCGCCGCCTCGGGCAAGTGCTTCAGGTCGAGACGCGCGCGCGCTCTGCCAACGAGCGCCATGTTCAGCACGCTCGCGGCCGTCGTCGTACTGTCCGTGACCTTCGCCGCGAGCGCGATCGCATCGGTAAATCGACTTTCCGCGAGCGCGAAGACCTGCTCGCGGGTCATCGCCGGGCCGTCGTCGATCGTCATCTGGCACATGCCTTCGCCGAGCAGCAAGTCGGCGTAGCCGGCATACGCGCGCATTTCTTCCATCAGCAGTGTGCGCGACACGACGTCCGCATCGGTCAGTTTCTCCAGGCGGTTGAACGCGTCGTCCAACTGGAAGCGCGCTTGCTGCAACGGCGTATAGAAGCCCATCGCCGTAGTGTTCAGACCAAAGTTGCATGACCCGGGTGCGGCCTTGATCTCGACGATGCCACGCCACTCCCACGGATGGTTGTCGACAAACCCGTTCGAGGACAGGTATTCGCCGGCCAGCATCGCCGTGCTGGCGTCGTATTGCTCGACGCCGCATTGCAATGTTTGAATGGCGGCATTGGTGAGCGGACGAATGAGCGTCGGATCGGACAGCGCTTCGACGGGCACACTGGCCGGATTGTCCACGGAGAGCAAACTGTTACAGGCGCCGAGGCCGGCGAACGCCAGCCCGGCAATGACGCGAGTGACCGCACGAGCGGAATTTCGCGTCCGAGTGAAAAGCGTCGATCGACGCATGATTCGCGATGACATGTCTCTCGATCTCCTCACTCAGTAGGTAAGACGGAAAGTGGCGACGAAGCTGGCGGTCGGCGGCAGAACCGTCTGGAACCCGTTCGACAAGGCGCCCACGGCGCGCGTTTCCGGGTCCCACACGTGCTGGTTCGCGATGTCGACGTAGATCTCGTTGTCGCGCGACGTGTTCCAGCCTTGCTGCGCGGTCCACAGCATCGAGACGTTGCGCGCGGCGAGCGTGACCGTGCCGGCCGACGCGCCGAACCGCTGCAACAGCTGCGGGCGCAGCGTGTACGACGCCGAGAGTTCGCGGAGCTTGAGGAAGCCCGCGCGGTAGGTGCTCGGACCGTCCGCTTCGATCGCGCGGTAGGTCTGGAGCAACGGATCGTTGTGAAGAATCACGGCCTTCTGCGAACCCTGGTTCGCCAGCGCGCGAATCTCGGTGTCTTCCTGCCAGTTGCCGCCGTTGCCGTCGGCGCGCGCGTAGAAGCGCAGGTTCTGCCACAGTGTGACCGACGTATTCAATCCCGCCTGCCACGTCGGCTGCGAGTGACCCCAGAAGACGCGCGGCGCGGGCGTGCCGGTGAAGCTGCCGATCGGGCACGGCTTGTCCGGTCCACCCTGCTCCAGGCCGGACGCGCCAGTGCCCCCGTCGCAGATCGCCGACAACACGTTGCCCTTCGCATCGAGCACGGCCGAGCGCACCTTGTACATGAACAGATCCGCGATGCCGTAGCCGACGCGATTCTGCCCCTGCCCACCACCGCCGACGGTCAGGAACTGCTGCCCGCCCATGTCCTGAATGAGGTTGCCGTTGTTGGCGAGCTGCGTGCCGATGTCCCAACCGACGCGGCGTCCCCTGAGGATCTGATACGAAGCGGCGAGCTCGTTGCCCCACGCCTTCACTCGGCCGATGTTCACGACCTGATTGCCGGGGAAACCAGTCGACGGCGGCAACGGCACGTTGACGATCGCGTCGGTCACCTGACGCGAGAAGTGCGTGTACGACACGTTCGCACGCCCGCTAAGGCCCGTCGCCTCGAAGCCCGTCTCGAGCTCCATGCTGCGTTCCGGTTTGAGCTGCGGATTACCGAACGACTGCGGAACGAGACCCGGCTGGTTCGTGAAGCCCGTGCTCGACGTGTAGAGCTGTTGCGCGTCGAAGGTTCCGGGCTGCGTGCCCGCGGCGCCGTACGCGGTGCGGAATCGCAGATCGCTGACGATGTTGCTCAAGCGCGAGAGCTTCTCTTTCCAGAACGGCTCTTCGCTGATGACCCACGAGCCGCTGACCTTCGGATAGTACGCCGCCTTATATGACTTTCCGAAGGCGCTGTTGTCGTCGCCACGGAGCGCCGCGGTCAGGAACAGGCGATTCTGCCACCCGAGCTCCTGCTGCGCATACAGGCCAACGGTCGCGTTCGCGGTGTACGCTTCCGCCGCGTTCTTCGTCGTCGTACCGGAGACCGTGGTGATCGGCGACGCCGGGAACGTCGTTCCACTCGCCGTGATGTCGTTGACCTCCGAGCGATAGTGCTGGAAGCCGAACGACGTCGTGAAGTCGAACATGCGGAGCGCGTACTTCAGATTGCCCGTATAGTCGAGCGTGAGCACGTTGCGCGCCTGGCGATCCACGCTTTTTTCGCCGAGCCCATTCGAGCCGTAGAAATTGACGTTCTCCGGCGTCTCGCGCGGATACAGCGTCCAGTTGTTCTCCGAGTTCACGTCGTAGCCGGCCACGAACCGCTGGGTGAACCAGCTCACCGGCTCGTAGTTCGCGGTGATGCTGGTGGTCGTGCGATCCGCGTCGGCGTGATCCTCAACGTCGTCCCACAGCGAGCGCGGCGCGAAGCCAAACCCGCCCGTCGAAGGAATGAGACTCGGACGCCCCCATACGAGATTGCTGAACGGGTCCGGATTGATCTCGCCCGGCTGCGCCAGACGAATGCGATCGCGAATGTAGCCCAGGCTTCCCTGCAGCCGCAGCTTGCTGTTCGGCTCGACGTCGATGTTCGCGCGCGTCGAGATCTTCCGGTCCCAGTTCCACGAGACGACGCCGACGTCGTTGTCGTAGTTGGACGACAGGTAGTATCGCGTGGCGTCCGTGCCGCCGTGCAGGTTCAGCGCGTACCCTTGATTCCGGCCATTGTTGAAGATGGGACCCTTGCCGGAATCCAGCTGCATCTTGTACAGGTTGATGCTGATGAGATTCCCGCTCTTGTCGGTTCCGTAAAGCAGTCCGGCGCGGCCTTCGGGATTCGCCAACCAGTTCGTGCCTTGGCGCATGTTGAAATCCCAGTGCGATTCACCGGTCTTGCCGCGCTTCGTGATGATCTGGACGACGCCGTTCGACGCTTCGGTACCGTAGAGCGTCGCCGCCGCGGGACCCTTGATGATCTCGATGGACTCGATGTCGTCCGGGTTGATGTCGTTCAAACGACTTGCGCCGGCGCCGCCGCGCTGCGACGGCCCCTGTGCTGGATTGGCATCCATGCGCACGCCATCGATGTACACGATCGGGTCGGTGCCGAGGGAGAGGCTGCCCACCGCGCGGATGCGAATCTGCGCGCCGGTACCAACCTGGCCCGTGGACGGCAGCATGATGACGCCCGGCGTGCGCGCGCCGATCAGCTGATCGACCGTTCGCGGGGCCGCCGTCGCCAGGACGGAATCCGCGTTGATGCTCTCGATCACGTTGCCCACCGCTCGGCGTTCGACCGCGCCGCCCGTGCCCGTGACGACGACTTCATCGAGTTGCGTGGTCCGCGTCGAGAGCGCGAAGTCGAACGTCGCGGTCTGCGATGCGGTGAGCGTGACGCCGCGCTCCTTCGGCGCGTAGCCGAGTGCGCGCACGCGCAACGTCACGGTGCCCGCGGGGGCGCCGGTGATGGTGTATCGTCCATTCGCGGCCGTCCGTGCGCCGCGTCCACCACCGCCAGGCGCCGCGATGAACACTTCGGCGCCCGAGAGCGGAGTTTGTGTGAGGGAGTCGGTGATTTGGCCGGTAACGGTGGCCGTGGGTGCTTGCGCGGCGAGGACGCCGGCAGCGAATAGCGGAACGATCGACAGCAACAAACTTCGCCTGGCGTCTCGCATCGTCGTGCCTCAAGGTGGGGAGGGTCCGAACGCGACGGCTTCGTCGACGGCCGCATATTGTATCCAGGAACAGGAAGCGGCAAGATGGCCGGAACCATCCAGACAAGACGCTTTCGGCCCCATCGGACCGATGCGAACGGTTCATCAGACGATGTAGCGCCGCTTGATGCGCGGATCCTGGCCGGACATCGGGCTGGCGCCCGGACGGAATAGCCGGACCGTCGGCCGACATTCCGCCGGCACCATCTTGATGGATTCCCGGAAATCCTGATTCACCGCCGCAAGCTCGCGCCACACCGTTCGGCCAACGGCGTCGGCGCAAATGCCATCGAGATCCCGCGTCAGCTCGACGTATAACTCGAGTCGCTTGTTCGCCCTGGCATCCTCGTACGGATGCAGCGCGAACGCCCCGAGCGACGCCGCCAGTTCCGGCACGCACAGCAGCGCGTGCTGCACGTGTTCGGGAGTCACCTTGCAGCCGTAGAAGGCGACGGAGCTGTCCTGCCGTCCCCAGTGGAACAGCAACGGAAGATCGACCGTCGGCGCCGCCGCCAACCTCACGCCGTGCGCGCGAAGCACCGCTTGCACCTGCGACATCGGCCGCACGACGCCGCGATCGTGGATGTTGTAGCGAATGCGCGGCGAGACGTTCTCGAGCCGGTTGATGGTCACGAGCAGGCTACGGTCATCGGTGCTCTCGAACAGACTGTTCAGCGGATCGTATTGAAAGATCATCGGCAGCGACTCGCTGCCGTACAGATCGCGGCCCAGGCTTTCGTCCTCCGCGATCGCCTGCCGCAGCGCGATGCTGAACTCCGTTTCGACCGCGAGATTGATCTCGAGGTCCGACGCGCCGAAGCTCGAGATCGTTTTGCGAAAGCAGCGATTGAGCGCGGCACGCAACGGCTCCGACATGCCTTCGCCGCCGACGACCGCGCACACGTCGTACCGCGACCAGTCGATCGTCGCGGTGTCGATGAGATTCTTGAGAAACGGAGGATACCCGGCAATGACGTATCGGTAGGAAGGCCCGAGCAGCTCGAGCGACGCGATGACCTTGCCGACGTCCGGCCCGATCGACTTGAGGAGGCAGCGGTCGACGAGCGACATGGACACGTTCATCCCGGTCGCCCACGGCCCGAGCGCGAAGCAGTTGAGCAGCACGAAGCTTTCGTTGCCGAACGTCGAGCGCGCGGAATACTGAATGAGGCGGCGCGCCGTGCGGCGCTCGCGCCGGCCGCGCACCCAGTTCGTTGCCGCGCCCGTCGAGCCCGACGATTCATCGATGACCGCGCCGCGCGCCGGCAAGCGTCCGCCCTGGCAGAGCTGCTCGATCGGCCAGCGCGCGATGTAGTTCGCCTTGTCCATCGGCGGAATGTCCTCGAAGCCGCGGACGTGCTCCGCTCCCTGCTCGCGCAGGAAGTGGCGATACGCCGGCACGCGTCGCCGCGCATTGTAGAACGCAGCGGCCGCGCGGCGCCGCGCGAGGCGTTCGCGACGGTCGCCCATCAGCGCCGGAATGAACAGCAGGCGGTACGCGCTCCAACACGAGAGAGCGGCGTCGCCGGCGACGCGCATCGCGCGGCCCAGCAACGGGTCGATGAGTCTATTCATATAGTTATTCTGATATGACAATATTGTGAATGCGCGGCGCGCGCGGTGGTTCCGCGCCTCGGCCGAACCGGAACACCAGCCAGCAGTCCCCCACCCCGAAGCGCGCCGCGATCTCGCGGGCGTAGCGCGGATTGGTGAGCATCGAGCCCATGGGATGCATGTACACGCCACGCGCCGCCATCGTGAGCCAGAGCTCGAGCAGCATCTCGCCGGCCGAAACCAACTCGCGCCACCGGCCGAACCGGCCACACAGGAGGCCGACGTGCCGGGTACCGCGCTGCGTGCGCACATAGCTCCACCGCGCGAGCTGACGAATACCGGGTGCGCCCACGACGCGCGGCGCGTCGAACGCGGCGCGCATCGTCCACGCGGTCTGATTCATCGGCGTCTCCCACAACCCGTCCCCGTGCGCCGGCGTCTCGCCCGCGCGATACCACGGACGAATCTCCTCGCGCTCGGCGTCCAGCCGCAGGTTGTCGATGATCGCGTCGGCGTTGAGCCGCAACACCGATCGCACGGTGATGTCGTCCGAGTACGAGACGAAGCGATGGTCCCGCCGCGACGCGACGTCGGTGAATGCCAGGATAGACTCAGCCTCGACGACCTGGCCGTCGTACGGTATCCGTGACGTGCGCCGTGCATCGAGCAGGCGCGCCTGCTCGACGGCCTGCACTGCGCCGCGAATCGTCGCTTCGCCGACACGCACCTCGGGACCCGCGTACTCGAGGCGCGACGGATCGATCAGCGGATCCGCCGTCACGCACACCTCGACCCCGAAGTGCAGACCGGCGCGCACGAGCGTCGCGGCAAAGATACCGAACGCGCTCGCGACGTAGAGGTTGCCATGGTCTTCGCGCGGCAGCAGACGGTCGGTCAGCAGCACGATGTCCGCGCGATGGTCGTTACGCGGCCGGATGCGATACGGCTGCGCGTTGTGCGGCGACGGCGCGAGTCGCGCCAGCGAACCGAGCTCGGCCCACGTCACGGACCGACGCATATCGGTTTCGAGTATAGAAATAGTCATCTCGTGCCCCGCGTTCAGCGTTGCCCGACTCTATCCCTCCTGGGCGGATCGTCCGATACGTCACGTGACGTAGCTTTCCTATCTTGTGTCTCATGCAGTCTTCGAAGTCATTGTTGCTGCTCGGCTTGGCCGTAGCGCTCGTCAGTTGCGCCGACGCGTCCTCGGGGCCGCGGGTCGATACAGCCGCCCCGGCGGTTGGCGGTCCGCCCGATCATCTCGTTCTCGTCGTCACCGGTACGGCGCGCGCGATGGCTGCCGAGACCGTGAAGTACGCCGGGACCGAGCATGATTTCGCGCTCTTGCCCGGGGACACGCTGTACATCCATCAGCAAATGCTCGATGTGAACGGCAGGCCCGCCGACTCGACCGGGCATCACACGAGTTGGGGATCGTTCGCCGTTGCCGGCGGCGTCACGTTCGATTCGGCCTCAGGCCGGCTCGTCGTGACGGGGCGTGGCGGCGCGGGCTTCGAGGGCATGGTAGACAAGGGATGGCTCTATTCGCCGATCTACTACATGTCCTCGCTGCCGCCCTACACGTTCGCGCTCGGCCGGTTGGACACGGCGTACGACATTCGAGCCGACGACGATCCTGCGCTCGAGAAGGGGCCGCATCACTACTACGTCGCCCATTTGGAAGCGAGAGACACCGCCGGTCCGGTAACGACCGTCTCGGTCAACGACGGAAGGGCCTACCGGCCGATCACGATCGATGGCTTGCTCCAATTCTGCGAAGTTGGTCGCGTTCCGGAATGCTATCCACTGCAGCAGTTCAGCGGCGGTATCGCCGAGCACACGACGATCGATACGAGTGGCCACTTCTCCTTCACGGCGTCATTTCACAACATCTGCACCGGAAGAAACGGCGGAACGCCGGACTGCAGCGAAGTCAGGTTCACCGCGACGGCGATGAATCTTGACACGATACGTGGTACGATCTCGGACGGGATGATCAACCTTGGCGACTTCGATCGCGGGCCGACAGGCACGTTCACCGCGATCGGCCGCCGGTAGCTCATCAACCGGGTCTCAATCCGCGCGCCAACACGCCGGCGAGGGTATCGATCTCCCGCTCGTCATCCCACACCGCGTCCGGTGCGAGGAACACTCGGCTCACGACATAACCGACGATCACCGAGCCCATGATCCGCGCCACCGTGAGCGGCGGCATCGCCCGAATCTGCTTCCGTGCCTGAAACCGTTCGATGGCCGAGAGCGCGAGCGGAAATACCTGCGCGAAAACGATGCGCTCGAAGTGTTCTCGCAGCTCCGGATGAAACGGAATCTCCTGCACCAACAGCTTGAGCAATGCCGGATGTGCCTGCGCGAAGTCGAGCCGGTCGCGCGCGAAGGCGATTACGAAATCCTCGAACGTGGCGTAGTCGGCGCTCAGCACCCGCT
The DNA here is from genome assembly GCA_035606695.1 of Gemmatimonadaceae bacterium. Lineage (NCBI taxonomy): Bacteria > Pseudomonadati > Gemmatimonadota > Gemmatimonadia > Gemmatimonadales > Gemmatimonadaceae > Gemmatimonadaceae bacterium. Next base: position 195,583 of record DATNEW010000019.1, on the reverse strand, counting down.
CCACGCTGCGGCGGAGCATGGGCGTCAGCGCGCGCATCATGAGCGGCGCCACGGCGCCGATCAGCAACTTCTTCTTCGTCGGGTAATACTTGAAGATCGTCCCTTCGGCGACGCCGGCTCGCTTGGCGATGTCGCTCGTGGCGGTGCCGTTGAATCCCTGCATCGCGAAGGCCTCGATCGCCGCGGCCGCAATCCGCCGCTGCGAGGGCGACATCGTGTCGTCATCGGCGAACCACTCCGGATCCGCCGTGAACGTGGGCGCGGGTTTCACTCGTTTGCGGGGCATGCCGGTTATTATGAAACTAGAAAGCGGCGAGCGAGGTCGGTCCGAAGATCGGACCAATCTTCGAGGCTGCCGCGAAAGCCGATGTAGCCGTCGGGGCGCACGAGGTACAAGGCGCCGTTCGCCGCGCCGTATCGGTCGTGTGCGGCGCCGTCCGAGTCGAGCCGTGCACCGTCGCGCGAGCCGGTCGTCGCTCGCGTGAGGCGAATCATCTTCACGAGCTGTTTCATATTCTCGGGCAATGCGCCATCGCCCGGCGCGGCGTTGGCCGTCGTTGAATTCCCCTCGAACACGACCAGCACGTGTCGTGGCTCGCGAAACTCGTCGAACAGTCGAACCGGTTGTCCGTTCGCGGACGAGAGGTGAACGTCGGGCGCGCGGTCGCCGGCATGCGGTGCGTGAGCCCCGAGGCTCGCCGCGTGCGACCCTTCAACCGACAAGCGGCTCTCTCGATATTTGATCTGGAGCTGCGAGACGAAGCGCGCCAGCGTCTTGCCGATGACCGGCGCGCTGAGCGCGCGCGCCGCCAACGTCGGCGCGATGCGGCGCACCGTCCGCGCGAACCATCCTCGCCCGGCAACGAAGCCAAACGCCTTGTCCGTTCCATTCAACAGCAGCTCGCCGATGTGTCGGCGTTCTTCGTCGTATGTCTCGAGCAGCCACGCCGGCGCCTCGCCGCGCGCGACGAGCGCCAACTTCCACGCGAGATTGTAGGCGTCCTGAATACCCGTGTTCATTCCCTGCGCACCGACCGGACTGTGAATGTGCGCGGCGTCGCCGCCAACGAACACGCGACCGCGGCTGTACGACGTGACGCCGCGACGATGCAGGCGATACCGCGTGAGCCAGTGCGAGCGGAGAATTTTCGGCGGCGCGCTCCCCGAGCCCGAGCCGCAACCGTGCGGCGTCATGTACTCGAGCCGCGAACGGAATTCTTCCATGCTCAGCGTTCTGTCTTCAGTTGGCCGCACGCTCGGAACGATCATGATCGTTCGAAAGTGTCGATCGCCCGGCAGCGGAAAGGCGAGTAGAAATCCTTCCGGCCGGGGACAGAGACTGACGCTGTCGTGCGAGAGTTTCCACTCGATGTCGACGTCCCCGATCAATCCGTCGTCGGCGTACGTCAAGCCGGGAAACGTCAGTCCGCTCAGCTCGCGCACCGTGCTGTGCGCGCCATCGGCGCCAACGACCCACTCGGCATCGACCGTTTCGTTTGCACCGTCCGCATGGCGAAGTGTCGCGCGGACGGCGTCAGCGCTCTGACTCAGCCCTACGAGCTGAACGCCGCGTTCGATCGTGATCCCGAGGCGCGTACACAATTCGGTGAGAATGCGCTCGGTCTGATCCTGCGGCAGCGAAAGCAGCTTGTCGTACGGTGAATCGAGCCAACCGGGCTCCGCGAATGTCAGCGTGGCGTGTGTGCCCGACGGTTTGTAGAGCTCGACCGAGTCCACCGGCGTGCCGGCGCCGATCGCTTCCTGCGCGATGCCGAGGTTGTCGAATGCCTCGAGCGTGCGGGGCTGAACGACTGCGGCGCGCGAGCGATCGGCCGGCGGTTCGCTGGCGCGATCGATGAGCCGAACGGCGACGCCGAAACGGGCGATGGATGCGGCGGCCATCAAGCCCGTGGGTCCGGCTCCAACGATGAGAATCGTCATGGTGCCTGGTAGTGAGTGAGTACTCACTCACGCTAGCCGGAACGGCTCGTCTCGACAACCCCCAACCCGTAACGCAAAACGCCCTCGACATGGTGTCGAGGGCGTCTCACATCCTGCGGCGCAGTGCCCCGGCCTACTCTTCCGGAATCGCCGAGAGATCGACCGGCGGATAGCCCATGTCGTGTTCGGACTCCATCGGGATGATCTTCGACGGCGTCTCGGGACGCGGCGGCTGCTCCTCGGGAATGTTCGTCACCGACAGCACGATCCGGCGATGAATCGGATCGACTTCCATGACGCGCATGTCGAGGCGCATCGTCTCGTACACGATGTCCGCCGGACTGTTCACCGGCTTGCCGGTGAGATTGAGCTGCGACAGCGGAACGAAGCCTTCGATGTCGTTGCCGATGTCGACGACCACGCCCTTGTCCATCAGGCGCACGACCGCGCCCGTGAGCTCGGTGCCGACCGGGTACGTCTCGCCGATACGGAGCCACGGATCTTCCTCGGCCTGCTTGAGCCCGAGCGAGATGCGCTTGTTTTCAGAATCGATATTCAAGATCACGACATCGACCGCATCGCCCTTCTTCACCACTTCCGACGGATGCTGGACGCGCTTGGTCCAGCTCATGTCGGAGATGTGAATCAGACCGTCGATGCCCGGCTCGATCTCGACGAACGCGCCGAACGACGTGAGGTTCCGAACCTTGCCGTTGATGCGCGTGCCCACCGGGTACTTGAGCGGCAGCACCATCCATGGATCCTGCTCCGTCTGCTTCATGCCGAGCGAGATCTTCTCTTCGTTCGGATCGACCTTGAGCACCACGGCCTCGATCGTCTCGCCGATGCTCACCAGCTTGGACGGATGACGCACGTTGCGCGTCCAGCTCATCTCGCTGATGTGCACCAGGCCTTCGATGCCCGGCTCGAGCTCGATAAAGGCGCCGTAGTTCGTGATCGACACCACCTTGCCCGTGACGCGCGTGCCGACCGGATACTTGTCGGCGACGTCCTTCCACGGGTAGCTCTGGAGCTGCTTGAGACCGAGCGAGATGCGCTCGCGCGTCCAATCGATGTCGAGCACCTTGACCTCGAGCTCCGCGCCGATCGACACGAGCTCCGACGGGTGCGAGATGCGGCCCCACGACATGTCGGTGATGTGGAGCAGGCCGTCGACGCCGCCGAGATCGATGAAGGCACCGAAGTCGGTGATGTTCTTGACGACGCCCTTCCGCACCTGATCCTTCTCGAGCTCCTTCATCAGCTTTTCACGCTTGCCGGCGCGCTCGTTCTCGAGGATCACGCGGCGCGAGACGACGATGTTGCGGCGGCGCTTGTTCAGCTTGATGATCTTGAACTCGAACTTCTGGCCGAGCAGCTCGTCGATGTTCGGGACGCGGCGGAGCGCGATCTGCGATCCCGGCAGGAACGCGTCGACGCCCATCAGGTCCACCACCACACCGCCCTTGATCTTCTTGACCAGGGTGCCTTCCACCGGCTGATCGTTCTCGTACGCGAGGCGGATCTTCTCCCACACGCGCATGAAGTCGGCTTTCTTCTTCGACAGAACGACGGAGCCTTCCTGGTCCTCGAGGTGCTCGAGCAGGACTTCGACTTCGTCACCCGGCTTGAGATCCGGATGGTCCTTGAACTCTTCGAGGGGAACCGAGCCTTCCGATTTGAAGCCGATGTCGAGGACGACCATGTTGTCGCGGATCTCGAGCACCTTGCTCTTCACGATCTCGCCCTCTTCGATCGAAGCGAGCGTACCGTTGTAGAGCTCCATCATTTTCTCATACGCTTCGGATTCGTACTCATCCTCGTCGTAGAGCTCGGGGCGGCGGTTGGCAAGCGGACGAAGCTGAGCTTTCTGCGCATCGCGCTTTTCGCGCTCAGAGACGGCCGTGCCGGTTGCGGTGGGGGATTCGAGCGTTGGCATGCTGGTAGTGTGATCTCCCGATCGGTTCGCGGGTGTTTAGGCTCGCCGCGGCGAGGTTTGTGTTTTGTCATCCCGAGCGAAGCGAGGGATCTTTCGTCCGGACAGAGATGCCCCTCTATGCTGACGCCAGATTCCTCGGACTGCGCCCTCGGAATGACACAATTCGCGAGCCTTCAAAGATAGGCTCGAAAATGCTAGGCGTCAACCGCCCGAAGTGCCTTTGGCACGGTGATTTACGGCGTCCGCAGCCGCTCTCGCCAACGCCACGATCCGCTCCACCTGGTCTTCCTGCGTCAAATACGTCGTGTCGATCAACACGGCGTCGGCAGCCTGAACCGTTTGGGTCGCGTCCTTCGCATCGCGCTTGACGATCAGCTCCGTCTCGGCCGCGATCTCCTCGTCGACCGGATGACGGCCCAGACGCTGGATCAGCCGGCGGCGCGCTCGCTCCCACGGATCGGCGACCAGAAACACCTTGAGGTCGGCGGCGGGAAACACCACGGTGCCGATGTCGCGCCCGTCCACGACGACGTTTCGCGACTGTCCCGCCCGCCGCACCTGCGCGTTCACCCAGTCGCGAACGGCGGCCATCGTCGCCACGCGCGACACGTGACGCGTGACCTCGGTTCCGCGAAGTAGGTCGTCCGAGGGCTGCTCGTCGATCAAGGGAACGAACGCGGCGTCCTTTGGCACGAAGCTGATGCGCGACACCTCGCGCAACACGGCGTCGTCCGTCCACGTCTCGGCATTTGCCTGCCGCTCCAGCTGCACCGCGGTCGCCGCGCGATACAACGACCCCGAATCAACGTGAAAGAATCCAAGCCGGCGCGCGACCCACTGCGCCGTCGAGGACTTGCCGGATGCGGCCGGACCGTCGATCGCGATGACGATCGTTCGGTCGCTCATGCGCGCCGCACGCGGTCGAGATCCGCCCAGAAATTCGGATACGACACGGCGACGCATTCGCGGTCGTCGACGTCGATCGCGTTCTCGCCCACGGCGCCAAGGATGCCAAACGCCATCGCCAGGCGATGGTCGGCGTGCGTGACCACGCGTCCGCGCAATGGCCGGCGCGATCCGCGAATCAACATCCCATCCTCGAGCTCCTCGACATCAGCGCCGAGGGCGCGAAGGTTCGTCACGACCGCCGTGATGCGATCGCTCTCCTTCACGCGCAATTCATTCGCGCCGGTGATGGTGGTCTCGCCAACGGCGCGCGTCGCCAGGCAGGCCAGTAACGGCAGTTCGTCGATCATCGCCGGCACATCCCGCGCTTCGATCGTCGTCGCGTGCCACGTATTCGGCGAGACGATGAGATCCCCGACGACATCTCCGCCCTCCTCGCGGCGGTTCTCTTCGCGAACCGACGCGCCCATCGCGGACAAGCGGCGCAGGAATCCGATGCGCGTTTCGTTCACACACACGCGTTCGAGTCGAAGCTCACCGCCGTCCGATGCCGCCGCCAACCCGGCGAAGAACGCGGCCGACGACGGATCGCCGGGGACATCGGTATCGAGAGCGTGAAGTCGGCCGACGGGGTCGATCGAGACGCCGTCCGGTCTGACGCTCACCGATGCGCCGCGCGCCGCGAGCATGCGTTCCGTGTGATCGCGAGTCTTCACCGGCTCGTTCACGGCCGCCGGCACACCGCCGACGAGCGCCGCGAGCAGAATCGCGCTCTTGATCTGCGCGCTCGCGACCTCGCTCGTCCAGTTGATTCCGTGCACCGAGCCGCCGCGAATGATCATCGGCAGGCCGCCGTGCGCGGGCAGCGTGACGGTTGCTCCCATTTCCGTCAGCGGGCGTGCGACGCGGCGCATCGGACGCCGGCTCAAGCTCCCGTCGCCGACGAACGTCGCTTCCACGGCGGACGCGGCGACGACGCCGGCCATCAACCGCGTCGTCGTGCCGCTATTGCCACAATCGAGATCGCGAGTCGGCGCGCGGAGGCCGCGGAGGCCGACGCCACGTATGACCACATCCGGCGACAGCTCCGGAATGTCGACGCCGAGCGCGCGCAGCACGCCCGCGGTGGAGTGTACGTCCGCCGATTCCAGAATGTGCGTGACGCGCGAGTCACCGTCGCCCAGCGCGCCAAAGATCAACGCGCGGTGGGAGATGGATTTGTCGCCGGGAACGCGGAGCGATCCGTGGACTTCCATCAGCGAAGCCACCCTTCCAGCGCGGTCGCGAGATCGGTTTTCTCGTCGCGATACTTCACGATCACCGGCGCCTGGAGCGACAGCTGCTGTTCGGCGCCCCATCCCGCCTTGATGGCGCGCGCGCCCGGTACGACGACTGCGGCTTCAGGGATCTCTAATGGCCGCTCGGCGGTGGCCTTATACACGCGTTCGTTCACCAGATCGAAGACCGGCGTGCCGCGCGTGAGGACCACGCCGGCGGCGAGGACGGCGCGCGCACGAACGATCGTGCCCTCGTAGACGCCGCAGTTGCCCCCGACGAGCACGTCGTCCTCGATCACCACGGGCGCGGCGTTCACCGGCTCGAGCACACCGCCGATCTGCGCGGCGGCACTCACGTGGACGCGACGGCCGATCTGCGCGCACGATCCGATGAGCGCGTGCGAGTCGACCATGGTGCCGGAGTCGACGTACGCACCGACGTTGATGTACATCGGCGGCATGCACACGACTGACGGAGCGACGTACGCGCCACGCCGAACGGACGAGCCGCCCGGTACGACACGAACATTCTGCGCGACCGTCCAACGCCGAATCGGGTACGTATCCTTGTCGACGAACGAAAGCGCGCGCCCCTCCGACTCCACCAGCTGCCCGACGCGAAAGCCCAGGAGAATGCCGCGCTTCACCCACGGAACGGCCTTCCAGGACCCATCGGCTCCGCGCTCCGCGGCCCGCAGTTCTCCGGCTTCGAGCGCGGTGAGTAAACTCTCAACAGTCGTTCGCGCTTCCGGTGAGACCACTTCACCCGCCGGCGTGGCGGCGTATTGATCGATTCGCTCCTCGAGACCACCGTTACTCACGACAACGCTCCTGCGCCGCGAAGTGCGTTGCGGACCGCGTCGTTGTTCGATTCGAGCATCGGCACCAACGGGAGGCGCAGCACGTTCTTCGCTTTCCCCATCATCGCGAGCGCGGCCTTGAGCGGCACGGGATTCGATTCGACGAACGCCGCGCGCATCCACGGCAGCAGCTTGAGGTGCAGCGCGCGCGCCGACTGGATGTCATTCGCGAACATGTATTCACACAGCTGTGCCATCGGGCCCGGGATCGCATTCGACACCACGGAGACGATGCCGTCGCCGCCGAGTGCCATGACAGGGAGCGTCATCTCGTCGTCGCCCGACAGAACGCTGAAGTGGGCGAGATCGCCCTTCGCCGCGCGCTCTTCGCGCCCGCGAATGATGTCGGTGATCTGGGGCAGGCTCCCAGACGCTTCCTTCACCGCGGCAATACCGGGAATCTTCGCCATCTCGAGCGTCGTCTTTGCTTCGATGTTGCTCCCCGTGCGACCAGGCACGTTGTAGATCACGATCGGCAAATCCACCGCGTCGGCGATCGCCCGAAAATGCGCGACGATGCCGCGCTGTGGCGGCTTGTTGTACATCGGCGAGGTGTGGAGCAGATGCGTCGCTCCGAGATCGCGCATGGCCTTCGAGAGGGCGATCGCCTTCCGTGTGTCGTTGCTGCCCGCGCCGGCCACGATCGGGACACGGCCTTTCGCCTGCTCGATCGTGATTTGAACGACACGCGCGTGCTCGTCGAGCGTCATCGTCGCCGCTTCGCCGGTGCTCCCGCACGGCACGAGGAAGTGAATACCTTCGTCGATCTGCCAATCAACGAACGCGCGCAGTGCACCCTCGTCGAGTGAGCCGTCCGTGTTGAAGGGCGTGGCGAGGGCGGTGCCGCAGCCCTTGAGGCGCTGGGCGTTGGGCGCTGGGCGATGGGCGTCGGTCATTTCGGACTCGAGAGAACGTCTTTCATGGTGAACACGCCGCGGCGGCCGATCAGCCAACGCGCGGCAACGAGCGCCCCTTCGGCAAACACGCGCCGGTCGCGGGCAATGTGCTCGAGGTGAATCTGCTCGAACGGGGCATCGAAGATGAACTCGTGTGTGCCCGGCACCGAACCGGTACGCACGCTCGTGATCGGAATCGGCTTGCCCCACGCCGCCGAGGTACTCTGCGCGAGCGTGTGGGCAGTGCCGGACGGTGCGTCCTTCTTCGCCGAGTGATGCGTCTCCACGAGATGCGCCTCGAACCCCGGCACCTTCGCCAACAGTGCTGCCGCCGTGGTCGCGATCTGCTCGAAAATGTTCACACCCAGCGAGAAGTTCGTCGCGGTGAGCAGCGCGCCGCCGCTCACATTCACATCGTGCTTCACGTCATCGAAGAGGTTGTACCAGCCTGTCGTGCCGACGACGACCGGGCATCCTGCCGCGACGATCGCGCGAATGTTCTTCGGCGCCGCGTCGGGTACGGTGAATTCCACCGCGACGTCGGCACCACCGAGCATGTCGCGCGTGATCCCGTCCTTCACATGAGGTTCATCGAGTCGAGCGACGACCTCCCAACCGCGCGCCGGCGCCAGCTCGGCGATTGCGCGGCCCATCTTGCCCATGCCGACGATGGCGATGTGCCGCGTCATGACGCGGCGCTCTCAAAGAAGGCGGCGTGCAGCCTTTGCATCGCGGGCTTCACCTGATCGTCGTCGACGACCATCGTCAGATTGATGCCCGTGGCGCTGAGCGAGAGCATGTGCACGTGCGTGCCGCCGAGCGCGCCCAGCGCGCGCGCCATCGCCTCGCCGCCTTCGGCGATCGCGCCGCCCACCACCGCGACGATGCCGCGGCTTCGCTCCACCGAGACGTCGCCCAGCGCGCGCAGATCGGTCACGATCGCCTCGAGCGCCGACGGATCGTCCACGGTGAGCGACACGGACACCTCGGACGTGGCGACGACGTCCACCGACGTGCGGTGACGTTCAAAGATCTCAAATACCAATCTGAGAAAGCCTTCCGCGAGCAGCATGCGCGGCGAGCCGATCTTGAGCAGCGAGATCTTGTTCTTCCCGGCGATCGCGCTGACGGACCGCTTCGGCGCGTCGAAGGTGATCTTCGTCCCCTTTCCTTCGGGACGGCGCGAGTTGAGCACGTACACCGGAATGCCGAGCCGCACCGCGGGCGCGATCGTGTTCGGATGCAGCACCTTCGCGCCGAACGACGCCAGCTCCGACGCCTCGTCGAACGCGATCTGCTCGATCAACCGCGCGTTCGGCACGACCCGCGGATCGGCGGTCAACATGCCGTCGACGTCCGTCCAGATCTCGATCGCCTCGGCCTGCACCGCCGCGCCGAAGAGCGACGCGCTATAGTCACTGCCGCCGCGGCCAAGCGTCGTCGTAATGCCCGTGCCCTTCGCCGAGCCGATGAAGCCGCCCATCACCGGCACTTTGCCATCGCGCACGAGTGGGATCACGCTGGCGCGGCACGCTTCGGCGATCGCCTCCGCCTGCGGTTCGGCGCGGCTGAACTGGCTGTCCGTGATCATCACTTCGCACGAGTCGACGTGCACCGCCGGAACGCCTTGCTTCTGGAACGACGCGGCACAGATGATCGACGACATTTTTTCGCCATACGACGAGATGGCGTCCATGCTGCGCGGCGTGAGATCGCCCAGCGTCGCGAGCGCTTCGGCGAGATGCGCGAGCTCGTCGATCATCGCGCTCACCTCGGCGCAGACGTCCGTCGCGGCGTCGCCGGTTCCGAGGAGCAATTCCGTCTGCTGCAGATGCCGCTCGCGCAATCCTTCGACGGCGCGGAGCGCGCCGATGAGGTGCCCCTTTGCTGCCTGTTCGGCGAGCGCGATCAATGCGTTCGTGACGCCGGCGAGCGCCGACACGACCACGATCGCACCCTGGTCGGCGCGACTCTGCACGATACGTCCGGTTCGCGCGATCGCTTCGGCATCGCCGACCGACGTGCCGCCGAACTTGAGAACGATCACGAGGAGTTGGCTTGGCCGAGGAGGCCGCAGTTCGCCATCAGTTCGGCGTTGAGCACCGAGGCGCCCGCCGCGCCGCGCACGACGTTGTGGCCCATCGCCACGAGCTTGACGTCGAAGATCGGATCGGGACGTACGCGGCCAACGACGACGGTCATGCCATTGCCCGTGTCGACCTGACGGCGCGGCTGCGGTCTGTCCGGTTGATCGGTCACGACAAGCGGGCGCTCGGGCGACGTCGGGAGATCGCGAGCCGCTTCAGCGCCGCGCCAGTCGCGAATCGCGCGCTCGACTTCGCTTGCATCGGCCTTCGTCTCGAGCTCGATCGACATGCATATGGTGTGTCCATGTTCGACCGGCACCCGGTTCGCATGCGCGCTCACCGAAAAGTCCGCGCTGTCGATGTGATCGCCGGCGTTTGCCCCGAGAAACTTGCGCACTTCGGCTTCGATCTTCGGCTCTTCGTCGCCGATGTATGGAATGACGTTGCCCATGATGTCGAGCGACGCCACGCCGGGATATCCAGCCCCGGAGATCGCCTGCATCGTCACCACCATGAGTTTCCTAATACCAAAACGCTGATGAATGGGCGCCAGCGGGAGCGACGTAACGATCGCCGAGCAGTTGCCGTTGGCGACGATCGCGCCGGTCCAGCCGCGACCCTTGCGCTGCGCGTGCAGCACGTCGAGATGCGACGGATTCACCTCCGCGATCACCAGCGGCACGTCGGGCTCCATGCGATAGTTCTTCGCATTCGTGAGCACCGTCTTGCCGGCGCGCGCGAACGCCGGTTCGGCATCCTGAGCCGCCGAGGAGTCCAGCGCCGAAAAGACGATGTCCGCCGTGATCTTCGAGGGATCGCACGGGAGCACGGTCATGTCCGCGACGCTCGGCGGCAATTCGTCGGCGCCGATCCATCGCGCCGCGTCCGCATAGCGCCTCCCCGCCGAGCGCTCCGACGCGGCGACTTCGACGAGCTCGAACCACGGATGCTTGACGAGCAGGCGGATGAACGCCTGACCGACCGCGCCGGTGGCGCCGAGCACCGCGACTCGGTGCCGGCGTCCCTTTTCCCCGGCGTGGGGAACGCGTTCCCTCGTCTCGCGCTCGGTCATGATGCCAGCAAGCTCCGCACGATCTTCTCGTACGCACCCACCGCGCCGCGCAACTCATTTACGTCGATGAACTCGTTCGGCGTGTGCGCGACGTGAATCGATCCCGGCCCGAACAGGAGCGGCGTTCCCCACCGGCCGAGCAGCGGAATGTCCGACGTGTATGCGACCGGCGCGACCTCGAACCCGTCGATCGTATGAAAGTGCTGCGCCGGAATGTGCGAGCCGAATTCGAGCTCGGCTTTTCCCTTCGCCCATTTCTCGATCTGCTTCTTGAGCGGCGCAACGTCGGTGACCAATCGAAACATCATCTCAGCCTCGGCCGCGGCGGGAACGATGTTCGCCTCCGTTCCCGCGCGGAGCGTGCCGACGTTGACCGTGGTGGCGCCGAGTACGTCGTCGCTCGGAAGATCGAGCGTCTCGAGTGTCGGCAGCAGCGCGAGCATCGGCTTGATCGCTGATTCACCGAGGTGTGCGTACGCGGAATGCGCGGCGCGGCCGGTGGTGCGCACGATGACGCGGAGCGATCCCTTCGCTCCGCTCGCGAGCTTGCTTTCGGTCGGTTCGCCGTTGACGAGGAATTTGCTCGTCGGCTTGAGACGATTCGCGGCGCGCGCACCGTCGGAGCCTTTCTCTTCCCCGACGACAAACAGGAGATCGACGCGCTGTTCGCCGGCCTTCGCCAGGTTGTCGGCGGCAACGAGCATGGCGGCGGCGATGCCCTTCGCATCGCATGCGCCGCGACCGTAGAGGCGATCGCCGTCGAGTCGCGGCGCCACGTACGGCGGCACCGTGTCGAGGTGCGTCGAGAACGTGACGCCGCCTCCGTTTCGCTTGGCCCACACGTTCGCGCGCCCGCGCGACACTTCCTGCAGATGGACGTCCCATCCACGGGCGATCAACCATTTCGAGACGAAATCCACCGCGCCGGACTCCGCGCCCGTGGAGGAATCAATCGTCAGCAGTTCGGCGGCGAGCGCCACGACATCGGTCATAACCGCAAAGCTAGCCGATTCATGGTCGGGCTCACAGGTTCGCGGGCGGCAGCGCTCACCGCTCGCGAAGCCGGCCGTCACAGTTCTCCGTTGAGCACCTGGCGCCGGAGGTCGAAATAGCGCGGATCGAGCGCGCAGCCATCGGCGAGCGCGCAGTCCTCGACCGCATCCAAAAAGCGCCGCTTCAATGCTCGGCCGCGATCGCCGGTGGGCATCGACGCGAGCGTTTGCGAAATGGCGTCCGCATGCGCGGCGTAGGATTGGAAATCGGTCGGGCCGGCGAGCGCGCCGGCCGATATCGAATGAGTCCGCGCGGTCGGCTCGAGCTCGAGCGTGCTCACGTCGAGGACGTCGGCGAGCCGCGCGCGCAGCGCGACGGTCAGGTGCGATTTACCGGTCATCACGCGCCACAGCTGCTGACGCGACGTGCCCGCGAAGCGAGCGAGGTACTGCTTGGACAGCCCGCGATCGATGCGAAGCATCTCGATCCGCTTGCCGAGCTCGGTGAACTCGGGGATTCCGGCGGCGGGTGAATCGGCGTGCTTCCATTCCATTGACCGACCCTGTAACGTTTGCTACATTGAGATACCGAACAGACCCCGAATCAATCAGCGGTTCTACAACCAAAGCCTAGGAGTCGGCGTGGGCAAAGTCAAGAAATCCGGGGCTGTTAGGAAGGCGAAGAAGCGGACGGCGGCGAAGGCGAAAACGCGCCGATCTGGGGTAACAAACGTTACACGAGGGCGGAAGGCTGCACCGCCGAAACCGGAGGTGAGCGTCCGGATTCGAGAGCTCGATCCCGTTCAGAAATGCGGTCCCGGAACCTCGGTCGGGCGGCTGTTTCGGGTCGATGAATCGAACGGCGGCGTGGTGACGGCGCATCTCGTCTTCTTCGACCGGCACGGGTGGTACTGCGAGCATGGTCGCGACTGCCCCGCTGTGAAACACGCAAGAATGCACGTTCGATGATGGCGCACGACAAATCCCAAGCACGTGGACCGACTAACAACGGAAGGATGAGAGCATGATCGCACGACATGAGACGACCGTGGAGAAAAACGACATCTGGGCACAACTGTCGGCGCCGCTGCCCGCGGGCGTGATTTCGTGGCGGCAGGATGGAAGGCCGGTCCAGCGCGACGGAAGGTACTTCGCGCGATTCGTGGCGTACGTCGACGCCAACACCGTGCGCGAGCGCCTCGACGGCGTCGTACCCGGTGAATGGGACTTGACGCTCGAACTGCTTCCGACGCTCGCGTCGGATGACCACGACGAGCCGACCTGTTCGTTCAAGGCGCGGCTGCAAATCCTTGGCGTCATTCGCGAGGACGTGGGCACCGGGCGCGACTACAAGCAGGCGGCGACGGATGCATTCAAGCGGTCCGCCGTCCGCTTCGGGATCGCGCATGAGCTCTACGCGTACGAGCAGAACTGGGTGCAGGTCGACGGCGATGGGAGGTATGCGAAGCCGCTCGAGGATCCGGCGGACGCATATGGGAGGAGAGTCCAGCGCGCCACTGTGAGCGTCGTGCGGGCCGACGAGTCTGCGAAGGTGACGGAGCTCGACGTGGAGCCGGCGACCGGACCACTCGCCAGCGACGAGCCGAGCTGCCCGAAGTGTGGCGGACGGATGTGGGACAACCGGCTGTCGAAGCGGAATCCGAAGGCGCCGGACTTCAAGTGCCGTTCGAGATCGTGCGACGGAGTCGTGTGGCCCGCACGAAGTGGTTCGAAGCCGGACGTGGCGGACGTGCCCAGAGATGAGAATGCTGGACTTGAAGAGCTACCGTTTTAAGCCGTTGACCACGGAAAATTTCTGACGTCCACGGAGAGGCACGGAAACGGCGTGACTGGTTTTCAGTAACAAGTCAAAGAACAAGAGCCCTTTTTTGAACGACTTCGGGATGCAAGTGTCCGCATCTCGAAGTCGTTTCCCTTTGTTACACAATACTCATAAACGCCGTCTCCGCGCCCGTCCATGACCGTCCGAAGTTCGTCCGTGGTCCCTGTGGTCCCTGCGGTCCGGCGGCGCCCGCTTCACTCCGCGCCGTGCTCGTCCGCCGTCTGCCGTGCTGATGGAACGGAAATTTCCTATACAACGTGACCGTGGTCACGTCGCCATCAACGCTGCACCGCAGGAGACTGGGTTAAATGTCGAAGAAGATCAGTTCGTCGTGCTGGGTAACCGGACTCGCGGTCGCGATCGCTGTGAGCGGCGCGCAGGCAGCCTGGGCCCAAGCCGGAACGCCGAAGACCAAGCCGGACACGGTCGCGAAAAGTTCGCGCACGAAACCGGCGACGTCGGCGGAACGCATCAAGATCTCGAAGGAGGCGCCGGGCGAAGTTGCACCGCCCGATACGGTGACGCCGCCACCTCCGCCACCGCCGGTGGTCGAGGCAGCACCGCCGCCGCCACCGCCTCCACCGCCGCCGCCGGCTCCGCTTCGCGTCGTGCGTCCGCTGGGATTGTTCGCCGGACTCGGTGGGGGACTCGCCTTCGGAGGTGTGGGCGATCAGAGCAACGAAGTGAAGCTTGGCATCGATTGCATTCCAGGCACGAATGGCGATCCCGCGTTCGATCGCAATCATGTCGGCTACAACATCGCGGTACCGTTCGGCATTCAGCGTCCGGGTGCCGCGTTGGGTTTCCGCGGTGACGTCGGATACTCGAGCTTCCAGAGCAGCGGAAGCTGGCTCGCCACCGACGGAACGACCGGCTTCTATCGTACGCGTCCGCAGATCTGGACCGTCGATGCGGACGCGCGGTTGAAAGTCGCGCAGCTCACGCCGCGGCTCGCGCCGTACGTGATCGGCGGGTTGTCATGGGGTCACTATCGCACGCTGATCGATCCGACCGGCAGCACCCCGATCGATTCGCAGGATCAGAGTTGGCACAACGCATGGGGCTGGAACGCGGGCGCGGGTCTCGAATACATGCTCGGCCGCACGGGATTGTTCGTCGAATCGCGCTACTTCCATCTCAACGGCGCGAGCGGTTTCAACAGCGTGAGTCACGTTCCTCTGATCGTCGGGTTGACGTGGTACTGATTGCCTGACGCGTGACGCTTTAGAGAATTCATAGAGGCGCGAACACTCAAATGTTCGCGCCTCTTTCGTTGAATCCTGGCCTTAGGTCCACCTCTTGCTTTTTTACTGGTGGAGATCACCCGGTCACTCCGCATCACTCCCGCAGCGACGCAGTCCAGATGTCATACAGACGGTTCACGGATTCGGAAGGAAGCTCATGGGAGGCGTGGGAAGTTCATCCCGCCACCGTCGAGCGGCGACTGAACTCCGAGCGTCGCGTTCGCTCGCGCGAGACCTTCGATCGGCGCCGCACTCGCGAATTTCGGCTCGTCATTCCGCGCGAGCTGAGCGGCGGCTGGCTCGCGCTGCAGGGACACAGCCGCAAGATCCGGCTGACGCCGATTCCCGACGGTTGGGTGCATCTCTCCGACGACGAGCTCGCGGCGCTCGTCGAGCGCGAAGCCGGCGCTCGTCGCGCATCGTAGCGCGTCAGAGCGCGTCAGAGCGCGTCAGAGCGCGCTGTAACGCCCTTCGGCTAGACCTCGAACGCCGAGACGAGCTCGCGCAGACGCGCCGCGTTCGTCAACAGATTCTCCGCCGTCTCAGCGACTTGATGTGTGGTCGCCGCGGTCTCCTCGGCACCCGCTGCCGCTTCCTGACTCGCCGCCGCCTGGCTCTGCGCCTGATCCGCAACCGCGGTCATGTGACGCTCCAGCTCCTCGACCGACGCGTGATTCGCCACCGCCGCCGAGTCGAGCGCACGCGCCAACTCTTCGATGCCCGATACGGAATCCCGAATTCGGCCGAGCGCATCGGTCGCCGTGCGCGAAATACCGTCGACGTTGCCGAGTCCGCGCACGCCTTCGTCGAACGCGGTGACGGCGGCGCCGACCTCGTGGCGCATCGTGTCGACGATACCGCGCACTTCGGTGGCCGACGTCGCGCTGCGCGTAGCCAGCTCGCGTACTTCGTTCGCGACCACAGCGAAGCCGCGGCCATGCTCGCCGGCGCGCGCCGCTTCGATAGCCGCGTTGAGCGAAAGCAGGTTCGTCATGTCGGCGACGTCCTGAATCGCCGCGACGAATTGTTCGACGGCCTTCGACACATCTTCCAGACGCGACACGCCGGCCGCGGACGCTTCGATGATCTGCCGCGCGCGCTGCAGCATCTGCAAGGCGTCACCGATGTCCTTCTGCGCGCGGGCCGCGGTGTCCTGAATGTCGACGCCGATCTCCGCCGAGCGTTCCGCGGTTGAGCTCAGGTGCGTCGCGGATTTGCCGACGCGATCGAGCAGCGAGCGCGATGAACCGAGCGCTCCGATCTGCATGCTCGCGGCGCCGGCGATCTCGCCGACGACGTCGCTGATCTGCGTCGTCGCGCGCGCGGCTTCCTCGGACGCCGTGGTCAATTCGGTCGCCGAGCCGGCGACGCTGGTCGCCTGCGCTTGAATCTCGCGCAGGAGCGTCGCGAGACGCGTCGACGTCTCGAAGAATGCGTCGGCAAGCGTGCGATACTCGGCATCCAGATGGCCGTCCATCTCGTCGATGCGCAGATCGCCCGCGCCCATGCGGCGCGCGGTCGCCGTGAGGCGAGCGAGCGGGTGGGCAACGGCACGCCACGTCCACATGCCAAAGAGCAGCGCCACGAGCGCCCCGATCACCGACAAGCCGGCGAGCAACAACTGCTGCGTGGCGGCGGAGCGATCGATCGAGTGCATGCGATCGGCCGCGGCGGATGATTCGTCCCGCTTCACCGCCTCGGATTGCTCGAACAACGTATCGAGCAGCGCGGACGAGAAGCGCGCCTGGCGAAGTGCTTCGTCGGGACGAGCGACATCTTCCGCGGCGTGCGCCAGCGCCAATCGCACCGCGATGCGCGACTGAATGTCGCCGATGCGCTCGAGGCGGCCGCGATTCGCTTCGCTCAGCGACGAGCCGCTGATCAGCAGCCGGCGCACGGAATCAGCGACGGTGGCGAGACTGTCGATGCGGCGCTGGTTCTGCGCGTCGCGTCCGAGCAGGTCGGTCTGCGCCAGCACGACGTAGTCGCGCGTCGCGTCGTTGGTCGTGGTGAGATGACGCTGCAGATCGACGACCGCTTGCATCTCGGCCTTCATGCCGGTATGCGTGCGGCGAAGCATGACGAGACTGAGCGTCGTGGCGAGCACCAGCAGGACGATCGTGGCGCCGAAGCCGATCAAGAGGCGGAGACGAATCGTCCAACCGCCGAGATGCGCACGGAACGGAATGGCGGTCATGGCGTCACCGTGGCGACGAGCGCCGTCTTCTCGATCGGATTCCGCCCGGCGTCGAACCGAATCTCGCCGCTGGCGCCGGCGTAGGCCGGCTGTCCGTTCCCGACGGATGCGATCCAATCGCGAATCGCGCGACGATCGGCACCGCGAGCCTGCGCCGCGCGACCGATCAGCATGGCGGCGTCGTAGCTCAGGGCAGCCCAGTGATCCGGCTTTTCCCGATATGACTTCTCGAATGCGCTCACGAACTGCGACGCACGCGGCGACGCCGCGCGATCGGGAAGAAAGAGCGAGAGGTATCGCAGGCCGCCGAAATCGCGACCGGCCGCGCCATCGGCGACGACTTCGGCCGGCGTCGGTCCGTTGGTGCTGACGCCGATCGGGTGCACGCCCGCGGCGTGAACGGCATGCATCACCGTGAGCACGTCCGAGGTATTCGCGTAGATCATCACGCCGTCCGGCTTGTTGCGCGCGAGACGCTGCGCATACACGTCGAATTCAGCGATGGCTTCGACGAACGGATCGCGCTCGACGAGCGTGTCGCGCGAATCGTCGACCGCTTTGGCGAAGGTACGCAGGAATTCGCGCCCCGCGACGTCGTTGCGATAGACGAGCGCAATGCGATGCAGATGCAGCGAATCGGTGATGTAGTGCGCGAGCGTGCTTGCTTGCTGGCTCACGACCGGGCAGACGCGGAAGACCCACGGGCTGGCGCGCGTGACGTCACCGGCGGCGGCGGTCGGCGAAACGGCAACGATGGCGTTGCGGCCGCCGTGCTCGCGATCGTCGTAGACGCTGGCGGCACTGATGGTGGCATCGCTCTCGGTGTGGCCGACGACACCGATGACCGACGGATCGTCGCGGAAGGCGGCGGCGACTTGCACGTTCGTGCTGGCATTCGCGGGCGCTTGACGCATCGCGAGGATCGGCGAACCAGACGGACGATTCGCGTTGAGCTCATCCAGCGCTTGCTGGACGCCCTTGAAGACGTTCTTGTATCGCTCAGGAGATTGCAGTCCGACGGCGACCCCAACGTACGCGGTGTCGCGTGACGCGCCGAAGCCTGCCGCCGAGGCTCGGCTGCAATTTGTTATTCCGACGAACAAAATGGACCCGCCCAAAAGGCCGGCGAGCCGAAGTCGGTGCGTGGGATACATGATGGCTGAGAGTGAGCGGACGGCCCTGCGAGGTGAGTATCGGCCTATATAGGACCGATCGTGAGGCGGACCGTTCTGATGACGCGCGCCGACGGCGTCGAGAAACATCCACTGCGCGAGCCTGGCGGGTGCCGGCGGCGTGCCGGCGGCACGCCAGCGAGTGTCGACAACGGAGTGCCAGGGGCGGGACTCGAACCCGCACGGCCTTGCGGCCAAGGGATTTTAAGTCCCTCGCGTCTACCGATTTCGCCACCCCGGCATGCACGTCACACGCACACAAATGAAACGGGACCTGGTAGTTCGAGACGTCGAACTCGTGGCTGAATCGCTTCGAGTGTCGAGCTCGGAATCCCAAGTCCCGGACGTTCAGAGCGGGAAACGGGACTCGAACCCGCGACCCCAACCTTGGCAAGGTTGTGCTCTACCAACTGAGCTATTCCCGCGCGGGGCGAAATATATCAGCGCGATGGGCGCTGGGGGATGGGGGATGGGGGATGGGCGCTGGGCGAACAGCTATGGGCGTTCGCCCAGCGCGTTGATACTGTACCAGACAGACCACGCCAGAAGACCGGAGAGTGCCGCATCGCCGCCGTTCGCTACTGCCCTGCCCTCGGCGTCAACTGTCTCGGCGGCGGTGCCGCCGTCGAGGGGGGCGCGGCGCAGCCACTGCAACACGTCGCTCGCGTCGGGACCGACCAACCGCGCGCATTGCTGCACGAGCGACTGCGGCGCAACGTCGATCGCCTTCACGGTGCGACGATACGTCGAATCGTGGCGCGGTACGGCTTCGTACATCGGCAGCCAATAGACCGACGCGGCGGGATCGTCGAAGACTGACGTCGAACCCGCGAGGTCGATGGCCGAGGCGAAGCTCGAGCGGCCCGCGGCTTCGACGACGAAGTGGCGTTGCAACGCGGCGCGAACGGCGTCGGGATCCTGAAGGCCGCGCGCCGTTTCTTCATCGAGGGTGCGGCGGAGGACGTCGAGCGCCTGCGCCGCGGCGGCATTCGCGTGCAGCGTGAACGGATGCGCCGCCGGCACGCCCGACGGACTGACTTCGGTGGAATACAGCGGTACGCGTTTGTCCTTGCGCGCGTCGAGATCTTCGGCCGTCAAATACAGCGTGTCCGCCAGCGCGGGCTCGTCCACGACGCGATCGTCGCCGGTGTCGCGAATGTAGCGGTCGACCGCCAACGGATAGCTTGCCACGCCTTCCAGCGAGAAGCCTGGTTCGAACAGCGTGCCGTCGAGATAATGCACGCCGCGACCTGGCGCATAGCCGTGCAGCTCGCACATGCGCAGCAACAGCTCGCGCGCGAGCGGCGGGTCGGCGAGTTGCACCGCGGGTATCGTCCACATGAGGGCGTCCCAATCGCGGACGGTGACGCCGTGGCCGTTGCCGGGCGCGCGCGTTCGAACGAGATAATACTGCGCATCGTCGAGTGCGCGTCCCACGGCGTAAAAGTATGCGAATAAAAGATTGCGATTGATCAGCCGGTCGATCGCTTCGTGGCCGGTGCTCTGCTCCAGACTCTGGAGCGCGTCGCGCGTGGAGGACAGCAGCTCGCGCCATCCGCGCCGCTGCAGGACTCCCGCCGTCGCCTCGGCGCCGTCGCGCTCGGGACCGACCGCGAGATAGAACGCGAGTTGCTCACGCCCGGCGGCGCCGATCGTGAGCGTGCGGCGCATCGTGTAGGAATTGCCGTCGACCACGGTCGCCGCGTCGCCGTCCGCGGCGAGCGCGAGCGCCGCGAGGCCGGGCAGCGACGCGCCTTCGAGCAGCACCGCGCCGGACAGGCCCTGGCTCACCGTGTTCGCATCTTCGAACGCGCGCGGCGTGCGGACGCGCAACTGTCGGTGTCCGAGCGTGCCGGCGAGCGTCACGGTCACCGTCACATCTTCGGCACGACGATTCTCGAGCGAGAGCGCGTACACCGCACCCGAGACGTCGGCATCGCGGCCGTACGGCGCGAAGATCGTCCCGCGAATCAGCAAGTCGCCGATCGTGCAGGTGAACGTGGGGATCCATCCCAAGGCGCGCTCCCACGCGATCGGAACATCCGAGAGCTCGTGGCGTACTCCGCCAATGTCGAGGGTGGGCCGCAACAGCGCGGGGCCGGTGCCGCGCATGAACTCGGGCGATCCCGCGAATTCGATGGCCGAGCGCGCGGCACGGTGCAGCATGCCGACGGCGTGAATCGATGCGTCGGCGGGGTGAATGCACGGCAGGGCAAGCCAGTGGTTGCCGGTGATCTGCCATGGGACGGTGGGCGGCGGGAGCTGCGTCACGGGCTATGTATATTCTGATGGCGAGTCGTGGAATGATAACGTGAGACGGCCGTCCCACATACACCACACAGTGCACGGAGCGAAACTGCATTTGCCGGTTCGACACAGCATTCGTTCGCGCGCCCTCGGCGCCGCGCTCGTCGTCTTTTCATTCCACCGCGCCGCCGCACAAGCCACGACCAGTCTCGAGACCGACGCGACGGTCCTGAATCGACACGGGTTCGACGTCCGCCTGTTGACCAGCTGGACGCGCTTCGACGAGTTTCTCGGCAATGGAGGCAAGCGCAACATTGGGTCGAGCTTCGTCGTCGATTCGTTGACGGGCGATCTCATTCCCGGCTTGCCGCTCAATGGTCTCGTGGCGGCGGCGACGAACAATCCGAACCTGCGCGTCACGGCCGGTGCCACCACCGGCGGCGCGAATGCGCGCATCGTGACCGCCCCGCTGATGCTCGAATACGGCCTGTCGCGGCGGCTCACGATCGGCGTCGTCGTGCCGTTGGTCGAAACGCGGACGACGGTGCTCGTCGGGTTGAATCAGAAACCTGGCGCGGCGAACGTCGGGCTGAATCCGGCCATCCTGACGTCGAGCTGGACCCAGAACGCGGCGCTCATCAAGAGCCTGCAAGACGCGGCATCGGGGCTCCAGAATCAGTTGAAATCGTGTCAGAGCAATTCGTCGGGGCCAGGCTGCACGACGATCCTCTCGCAGCAGTCCGCCGTGCAGACGTTGATCGCGTCGACGCAGTCGTTCGCGAGCGCGACGGGATTGATTTACGGCACGGGCGAGTCGGCTCCAGGAACCACCTTCGTTCCCATTGGCGGCAGCGACATTCAGAAGGCGATCGACGCGCGGCTCGCCGCGCTCGTCGCGTCGTATCAGGTTTTCAACGGTCCGGTGCCGACCGGGAAGTTCGCCACAGCCGAGATCCCGGCCAACAACGCGCTCAACGCGGTGTTGCAGGGGGCCGGCTACGACACGCTGCAGTCGCCCAGTCGGTCGTCGATCGGGGACATCTCTGTCGGGGCGAGCTATCAGCTCAGCAACTCATTTCCCGACACCGCGGTCGCGCCGGGCTTTCATGAGCGTATCGCGGTGAACGTGACAGGACGCTTCGGGACGGGCGAGCCGGCGGATCGCGATCGGTTGTTCGACAACGCGACTGGCTACGGACAGCCGGGCCTCATCCTCGGTGGCGCGACGGATTTTGCGTGGGGCGATCGTTGGGCGTTCAGCGCGCTCGGTTCGTACACGATGCAATTCGGCAGCGTGAACGTGTCGCGCGTGCCGAACACGGCGTATGCGGCACTACCGCTCACCGCGGCGCTTGGGGGAACCTACACCGCCGGGAATGTGCTGTCGTTGACGGCGATTCCACGGTTTCGGCTGGGCGGTTACGTATCGCTGAATGGCTATTACGCGTTCACGCGTGTCGGCGCCGATCAGTACACCGCACCCAACGTGGGTCCGCCGCCCCCGGGCTCGGCGACGCAAAGCGTCCTGATCCCCGTTGCAACGCCGCCGTTCGGCAACGATGCCGCGACGTTGCAACAAGTTGGAATAGGATTCTCATATTCCACATCGCAAACACTGCGCGGGCCGGGGCGGATTCCGTTCGAGGCGAACTTTCGGCATCTCGAGACGTTGAGCGTGTCGGGCGGGCCGGCCCCGAAAACGTTTCAGGATCAGGTGGGGTTGAGGGTGTTCGTGCGATAAGCTTGTGTCATCCTTCGCGCTTTCGCTACCGCTTCCGCGTCCGGCGCGGCCCCTCGACCGTCGCCGACGTCGTCGCCGCCTCGAGCAACTCCTTCGCATGCGCGCGACTCACATCCCGCTCCGGGTCGCCGCCGAGCATGCGTGCGATCTCCGTCACTCGCTCATCGCCGGCGAGGACCGTCACGTCCGCCGCCGTCACTCCGCCCCGCGCGCCCTTGCTCACCAGAATGTGATGATGCCCGCGCGCCGCGATCTGCGGCAGATGCGTAATCGCGAAGACCTGATGATAGCTCGCCACGCGCCGCATGGTCTCGCCGACCTGCAACCCCACGCGCCCACCGATCCCGGCATCGACTTCGTCGAACACGAGCGTCGGCACGCGATCGAGCCGCGCGAGAATCGTCTTGAGCGCGAGCATCACACGCGAGAGCTCGCCGCCGGACGCCACCCGAGACAGCGGGCGCGGCTCGTGACCGACGTTGAGCGCGACACAGAACTCCACGTCTTCGGAACCTGACGCACCGATCTCCTTCAACGGGCGAAGCGCGACGGTCACGTGACCGTCCGGCATTCCGAGATCGGGCAGCACCTCGTCGACTGCGCGCGCCATGCGCTCGGCGCCGGAACGTCGCATCGCCGTGAGCGTTTCAGCGCGCTCGATCAACGCCGCGCGCGCTTCGCGCTCGCGCGACTCGAGCTGCCGAATGTCCAAGCCCGCCGAGTCGACGAGATCGAGCTCGCGCTTTGCCTCCTCGCCGGTGCGAATCACGTCGGCGAGCGAGCCGCCATGCTTCTTCGTCAGCCTGAACAACAGATCGCGTCGCCGCCGCACGTCCTCGAGGCGCGACGGATCGAGATCGACCGCGCCTTCGTACTCCTCGAGCTCGCGCGCCAACGCCTCGATCGCGTAGTACGCCGTGTCGAATTGCTCCTGCAAGCGGTTCAGCGTGGGATCGATGCGCTGAATGGACGACAGATGCTTGCCGATGGCGGCCAGCTTCTGAAGCACGGTGTCCTCTTCCCCGTCGAGCCCACCGGCGATCCCGGTCGCAAGCGCGCGCAACTCCTCCGCGTTTTCGAGCCGGCGCGCTTCCTCCTCGAGGCGTACGTCTTCACCGTCGGTGAGCTTCGCGTCGCCGATTTCCTGGACGACGTGCCGCAGGTAATCGGCGCGCCGCTCGGCCTCGGCTCTGCGTCTGGTGAGATCCGCGATATCGCGGACGATGCCCGAGAGCTGATCGTGCGCCGCTTTCACTGACGCGGACTGCTCCGCGGCACCGGAGAATGCATCGAGAATGCGGCGCTGCGCGTCCGGGTCGAGCAGCGTCTGCGCTTCGTGTTGGCCGTGGAGATTCACCAGCAATCGGCCCACTTCGGCGAGCAGGCCCGCGTTCACCGTCGTGCCGTTGATCCAGGCGCGCGCGCGGCCCGTCGTGACTTCACGCTTGAGCACCACCGTGGACTCTTCGACGTCGATGCCGCGGTCGTCGAGCAAGGTGCGAATCTCGGGTCGATCGGCGACGTCGAACACGCCCTCGACCGTGGCGCGCTCGGCGCCGGTGCGAATGACGTCCGCGCTCGCGCGTTCACCGAGGAGCAATCCCAGCGCGCCGACGATGATCGACTTGCCCGCGCCCGTTTCACCGGACAGCACGTTGAACCCGCGCGCCAGCGGCAGCGTCAGCGACTCGATGATCGCGAAGTTCTTGATGCGGAGCTCAGTCAGCACGACAGGGGTCCTTCGCTCGTTTCACTCGCTCAGGATGACGTTGAAGCGTGTCACTCGCTCAGGATGACATTGAAGCGTGTCGCTCGCTCAGGATGACAATCATGCGGTTTTGTCCCTGTCGGCGAGACCGCCCCAGCCGAGCTTCTGACGGAGCGTCGTGAAGAAATCAGTTCCGGGAAAGCGGATGATCGACACGCCTTGAGCGGCGCGTTTGACGCAGAGCGTTTCACCGGACGCAAAGCTGCTACCGACCTGGCCATCGACCGTAATCAAAAGCTCCTCGGTCGCATCATCCGCTTTCAGCGTAACCTCGACGTCGGCCGGAAGAATGACAGGTCGAATGGCGAGTGTATGCGGCGATACGGGCGTGACCACGATCGTTTCGACCGTCGGAAAGACGACGGGTCCGCCCGCGGAAAGGCTGTAGGCTGTCGACCCCGTCGGTGTCGACAGCACGACGCCGTCGGCCCCGTACGCGGCAATCGGCTCGCCATTCGCGGCGACACGCACCGTTACGACGCGCGCGAACCCGCCCTTGTGGAGCACGACATCGTTCAGCGCGATCCACTCCTCGCGGCCGACGCCATTCGTGTCGAGCACGCGGGCCTGCAGCGCCATGCGCGACTCGGCCAGATAGTCGCCGCGCGCGAAACGCATCAACGCATTCGACAGCTGGTCGGCATTGCAGCAGGTGAGAAACCCCAGCCGCCCCAGATTGATGCCGAGTATTGGTACGCGGTGCGGTGCAATGATGCGGGCGCCGCGGAGGAGCGTTCCGTCGCCGCCCAGCGTGAGCAGCGCGTCGAGCGACGAGGGATCGTCGAGGAGGTTTCCGTTGCCCGCGAGCTCGTACAGCTCTTCCTCGTAGAAAAGCTCGAGCTTGAGCGCGGGAGCAAGCTCTCCCAGCGTCCGCAGCACCGCCGGAAAACCGGAATAGCCCTGGTGCCCGACGACGCCGAGCCGGGTCACCCCGCCATCGCCTCGGTTTCGAGCAGCGCGCGCACTCGCGTCGCGATGCCGTTCGCGTCGATACCGCATTGCGCGAGCTGACGCGCACGCGGCGCCGCGTGAATGATACGATCCGGCACGCCGAGCACCGCCACACGCACGGTCGAATCGTAGCGCGCGATGACGGCCGACATGAACGCGCCGAACCCGTTCACCACGGTGCCTTCTTCGACGACGAGTACGTGTTTGTGATCCGCGAGCACCGCGGCGAGCGTGACTTCGTCGTATGGCTTGAGGTAGCGACAGTTCACGACCGTCACGTTCAACCCATCCGCCGCGAGCGACTCGGCCGCGGCGAGTGATTGATTGACCATCGTGCCGACGGCGAGAATGGCGACGTCGCGTCCGTGACGAAGCACGTCCCAGGTGGCGAACGGCACCGGTTCGACGGTCGCCATCGCTGGCGCCTTGTCGGGCGCGGCGTCACGGGGATAGCGAATCGAGAAGGGACCGTCGGTGTGCAGCACGGCGCTCCGCATCAGCCCCAGCAACTCGGCGCCATCCTTCGGGGCGGTCACCGTCATCCCGGGCACGGCGAGCATGTACGCGATGTCGTACAGTCCCATGTGCGTCTCGCCATCTTCGCCGACGAGACCCGCGCGATCCATGCAGAAGATCACGGGCAGCGATTGAATCGCCACATCGTGAATGATGTTGTCGTACGCGCGCTGCAGGAACGTACTGTAGATCGCGACGACGGGTCGCACGCCCTGCGTTGCCATGCCGGCCGCGAACGTGACCGCGTGACCTTCGGCGATCCCGACGTCGAAGAATCGGTTCGGAAACGCCTTCGCGAAGATGTCGGTGCTCGTTCCACTCGGCATCGCCGCGGTGATCGCAACGAGTCCAGGCACTTCGCGCGCAAGCTCGGCCAAACCGGCGCCGAATACTTTCTGATACGACACCGCCGTCGACGGCTTGCGCTGTACGCCCGTCGCCGGATCGTGGCCCGGCGGCAAGGCGTGCCATTTCTCGCCGCTGATCTCGCCGGCCGGAAATCCCTTTCCCTTCTGCGTGATGACGTGCACGAGGCGCGGGCCCTTCATCTCACGCACGGCCGTCAGCGTCTCGATCATGCCGTTGATGTCATGGCCGTCGATCGGTCCGAAGTAGCGGAAGCCGAGCTCCTCGAACAACACGCCCGGCGTGATGAACGCCTTCACGCTCTCTTCCCACTTTCGTACGATTGTACCGACGGGTCCCGGCGCATTGTCGATGATGTCGCCGATCGCGCTGCGCACGCGGTTGTACAGCGAGTTGCGCTGAATCGACGTGAGATACTTGGACATGGCGCCCACGTTCGGCGCGATCGACATCTCGTTGTCGTTCAGCACGACGACGATGTTGCGGTCCGAGTGGCCGGCGTTGTTCAAACCTTCATACGCGAGGCCCGAGGTGAGCGACCCGTCGCCAATCACCGCGACGACCTTGAAATCGTCACCCTTTACGTCGCGTCCGGCGGCGATGCCCAAGGCGGCCGAGATGGACGTCGCGGCATGGCCGGCGCCGAAGGCGTCGTAATCGCTTTCAGTTCGCTTCAGGAAACCCGAAACGCCGTTTTCCTGGCGGAGCGTTTCCATGTCATCGTTGCGGCCAGTCAACACCTTGTGTGGATAGCCCTGGTGACCGACGTCCCACACCAATTGATCGCGCGGCGTGTCGAAGACGTAGTGCAGCGCCACCGTCAGCTCGACGACGCCAAGTCCCGCGCCGATGTGGCCACCGGTGCGGGAGCACACGTCGATCAGACGGGCGCGAACGTCGGCGGCGAGCTGCGTCAGCTCGTCGCTGGAAAAGCCGCGGATGTCTGAAGGGGATTTGACTCGGTCGAGGAGGCTCACAAGACTCGTCTGCGGTGGGGAGGATGGATTAGGAAAGGTAGCGAACGGTCAGGACTCTCGCTCGATGACGAACCGCGCCAGCGCATCCAGTTCCGTGGACAGGAGTCCCGCCGCACGCAATGCGCCGCAGCCGTCGTCCACGAGGGCGGCGGCGCGCGCGGTCGCACCCTCGATGCCGAGCACCGCGGGATACGTCCCTTTCTTCAAGTCGAGGTCGCGCCCTGCCGGCTTCCCCAATCGGTCCGTGGTCGCGGTGACGTCAAGCACGTCATCCGCGATCTGAAACGCGAGCCCGATCGATTCGCCGAAATGCGCGAGTGCCTGCTGCTGCTCCACGCCGGCGTTTGCGGCCAGCCCGCCGAGCAGTACCGAGACGCGAATCAGCGCGCCGGTCTTGGCGCGGTGAATGCGCTCGAGATCGTCGACGCCGAGCGCGCGTCCTTCGCCCTCGAGATCGAGGAGCTGACCGGCGATCATCCCGCCCGCGCCCGACGCGCGCATCAATTCGGCCACGACTTCGGCGCACCGCGTCCGGTCGAGTCCCAACTCGCGCGACGCGAGGAACGCGGCCTGCGCCGCTACCGGCACCATCGCGACGCCCGCCGCCGCCGCCGCGCGCACACCGTAGACACGATGCACCGTCGCTCGTCCGCGCCGCATGTCGTCGTCGTCCATGCACGGCAAGTCATCGTGAATGAGCGAATACGCATGTACGATCTCTAATGCCGCGGCGAGCGCGCTCGCGTCACCCGCGCCGCCGGCCGTGCGGTACGCCGCCAGGAACAAGAGCGCGCGCAGCCGCTTGCCGCCGCCCAGCACACTGTACCGGATGGCCTCGCCGATCTCGGCACCGACGGTCGCGCGCGCCCGCTCCCACGCGCGCTCGAGCGCCGCCTCGATCGCGGCGCGATCCGCACGCCACGTCGCGGACGACGCCCGCGCCGCGTGCACGGCGTCGCTACTCGCGGTCGATGACGTCGAAACTCCCGTCGGCTCGCTCGACGAGTCGCTGCACTCTGGCTTCCGCCGCCGCCAGCTCATCGGCCGCGGCGCGCAGATTCTGAATGCCTTCCTCGAACAGGGTGAGCGCTCGCGCGAGATCGACACCCTCGCCTTCGAGCTCGCCGGCGATCTCCTCGAGGCGCGCGAGGCGCTGCTCGAACGTCATGGAGTCGACCGCCGCGGCGTTCCGGTGACGCGCGCGGGTACCACGCCGTCACGCACGATCAGCTCGAACGGCATGTCGGGACGAAATGCCTCGGCCGAGACGAGCGTCGCGCCATCATCGCCGCGCGCGACGGAGTAGCCACGCGCCAACGTCGAAAGTGGACTCAGCGCGTTGAGACGCCCGGCCACGGACTGCAACGCGGTGCGCCGCACGGCGAGTTGGCCGGACGCCGCACCGGCGAGATCGCGTCCGAGGTGGCGAGCGGCGTCGGCACGGTCGCGCACAACGGCGCGGGTCGCTCCCGACATGCGCAATGAGAGTTTTCTCAATTCCGCCTGCAACTCTCCGCGCGAGAACGTCGCCGCCTCGGCGGCCGCGGACGGCGTCGGTGCGCGATGGTCCGCGACCAGGTCGCAAATCGAGAAGTCGACTTCGTGGCCCACGGCGGAGATCGTCGGCACGTGGCAAGCCGCCACGGCGCGCGCGACCCGTTCGTCGTTGAACGCCCAGAGATCTTCGCGCGAACCACCACCACGTCCCACGATCACGAGCTCGGCGCCGCCCCAGCGATTCACCTGGTCGAGCGCGAAGCACAGTTCCTCGGGGGCCGTATCGCCCTGCACCGCCGCGGGCACGACGACCAGACGAACGTCCGCCGCGCGACGTCGCATGACCGCGACGATGTCATGCAGCGCTGCGCCGTCCGGGCTGGTGACGACTGCCACCACTTTCGGAAAACGCGGCAAGGCGCGCTTGCGCTCGGGTGCCAGCAGACCATCGGCTTGGAGACGTGCGCGTGTGATCTCGAGCGCCTTCCGGCGAAGTCCGTCGCCTTCGGCCTCGATGCGCGTGACCGTGAATTGCATCTCGCCGCGGGCGGCGTACACTGTGAGGCGGCCGAACGCGGCGACCTGCATGCCGTCGTCCGGCGCGGCGGGAATGCCGCGTTGATCGCGCTTCCAAACGACCGAACGAATCTGCGCGCTCGCATCGCGCAAGCAGAAATACCAATGTCCGTTGCGATGCGACTTGAAGTCCGAGATCTCGCCGCGCACCCAGAGAGGAATGAATGCGCCTTCGATCACGTCCTTCGCGGTCTGCGTGAGCGTGCCGACCGCGATCGCGGTGCGCGGCGTCTCGCCCGGATAGCCGTCGACGAATTCGGATGCCGGCGGCTCTTCAGGCACGTACGCCCCTTCCGGCGCCGCGTCGGACATCACGAAGAGATCGAGCGCGCCGGGATCGTCACGGCGCGGAACACGACGGCCCGTCATGAACGTCCCTGGCCGATCTGTTCGGCGGCGCGCACGGTGTTCGCCATCAACATCGCGATCGTCATCTTGCCGACGCCCCCCGGCACCGGCGTGATGAGCGACGCGACCTCGCGCACGGAGTCGAAATCGACGTCACCGACCAGACGCGTCCCGCTCTTCTTCGTCGCGTCCGCGATGCGATTCATCCCGACGTCGATCACCACCGCGCCCGGCTTCACCATGTCGGCCGTGATCATCTGCGCGCGGCCGACCGCGGCGATGAGAATGTCCGCGCCGCGCGTGACCGACGCGAGATCGCGCGTGCGACTGTGGCACATCGTCACCGTCGCGTCGATGCCGGCCTGAATCATCAATCCCGCCATCGGCTTGCCGACGATGTTGCTGCGGCCCACGACGACGCAGTGCGCGCCCGCGGTCTTCACGTCGTGCGCCCGCAGCATGTAGACGACACCGGCCGGCGTGCACGGCGCAAAGCCGTCCGTCTCGCCGATCCACAGCTTGCCGACGTTCACGGGATGAAAACCGTCGACGTCCTTGTCCGGACGAATGCGGCGCACGATGACGTCCGCGTCAATGTGCTTCGGCAGCGGCATCTGTACGAGAATGCCATGCACCGCGGGATCGGCGTTCAGGCGGTCGACGATCTCGAGCAGCTCGCCCTGCGTGATCGACGCGGGGCGGCGAATGGTCTCGCCCTTCATCCCGAGCTCGATGCACGTCCGCTCCTTGGAGCCGACGTAGACGGCGCTCGCCGCATCGTCGCCGACGAGCACGACGCTCAGCCCGGCTGTGATCCCGCGCGCCTTCAATGCCGCAACCTTCTCCGCGACTTCGCTCTGCACACGCGCGGCAAGCGCCGCGCCGTCGATCACCCGTGTGTCATCCTGAGCGCCAAAGGCGCGAAGGACCCCTTTCTCAGCGGAGCGCTGCATACGACTCCTCCGCCGGGACGGAGGTCCCTCGACTCCCCTTCCCCTTCGCTTCACTCAGGGTCAGCGTCAGGGTCGCTCGGGATGACACGCTCAACTCACCGCGCAAAATCCACCGCCCTCGTCTCTCGAATCAACACGACCTTGATCTGTCCGGGATACTGCAACTCCGCCTCGATGCGCCGCGCGATCTCTTCCGACATCGTCGTCATGCGCACGTCGTCCACGTCGTCAGGCATGACGATCACGCGCACTTCGCGCCCCGCCTGAATCGCGAACACTTTCTCCACGCCCTTGTAGCTCGACGCGATCTTCTCGAGTCCCTCGAGCCGCTTCACGTACGTCTCGAACGCTTCGCGCCGTGCGCCCGGGCGCGATCCCGAGATCGCGTCGGCCGCCTGCACCAGCACCGACACTTCGCTTTCGTGCGGCACGTCGTCGTGGTGCGCCGCGATGCAATTCACGACCAGCGGGTTCTCGCCGTACTTCGTCGCGACTTCGACGCCGAGTTGGACGTGGGTGCCCTCGTGCTCGTGCGTCAGCACCTTGCCGACGTCATGCAGCAGCGCGCCGCGGCGCGCCATGTTCACGTCGAGGCCCAGTTCCGTCGCCATGATTGCAGCGAGCCACGCCACTTCCTTCGAGTGCTGCAGGATGTTCTGCCCGTAACTCGTGCGCCACCGCATGCGCCCGACCAGCTTGACCAACTCGGGATGCAGCCCGTGCACACCTGCGTCGTACGCGGCCTGCTCGCCGGTCTCGATGATCTGTGTCTCGATTTCCTTGCGCGACTTGTTGACGACTTCCTCGATGCGCCCCGGGTGAATGCGGCCGTCCGAGACGAGCTTCTCGAGCGCCAGGCGCGCCGTTTCGCGGCGCACCGGGTCGAAGCAGGAGACGACGACCGTGTCGGGCGTATCGTCGATGATGACGTCGACGCCGGTCGCGAGCTCGAAGGCGCGAATGTTTCGCCCTTCGCGGCCGATGATGCGGCCCTTCATTTCGTCGTTCGGGAGCGAGACCGCCGACACGGTCGATTCGGCGGTGTGCTCCGCCGCGATGCGCTGAATGGCGAGCGCCACGATCTTCTTCGCCTCGCGCTCGGCATTTCGCTTCGCGCTCTCGCGGATTTCGCGAATGCGATTCGCCGCGTCAGCCTGCGCCTCTTCCTCCATGCGCCGAATGAGCTCGGCCTTGGCTTCCTGCGCCGACATGCCGGCCATTTGCTCCAGACGGCGGCGCTCTTCGCCGACCAGTTTCTCGAGCTCCTGTTCGCGTTCAGTGACTTGCTTTTCGCGGCGCCCAAATTCGCTCGCGCGGCGTCCAAGCTCCTTGTCGCGCTGCTCGATCAGCTCGTATTTGCGGTCGAGTACGGTCTCGCGTTCCGACAAGCGGCGCTCTTCGCGCTCCACTTCTTCGCGGCGCCCGCGCACCTCGGACTCGAAGTTTTCGCGAAGCCTGATGAGCTCTTCCTTGCCGGAGACAAGCGCGCTCTTCCGAAGGTTCTCCGCCTCTCGCTCGGCGTCGCTCAGAATGCGCTTGGACGTCTCTTCGGCGGTCGACTTCGCGGCGGCCTGGCGGTCTCGCTCGCTCTTCGTGCCCGCGCTACGTCCCCAAAAGAAAAATGCCGGCGCGGCAACGACTACCAAAACGCCAAGCGCGGCAATGATCGCGTACAGATTCATATGGAATCTATGCTCCACCGCGGTGCAGAGACCGCAGGACAGGGAGAACCACCGCCTTCCCGTGCGCGACTCTTGTTTGCGGTCCGACGACACTCCGGCGAAGGGAGCGGCGTGGGCAGCGCTAACTATAAAGCGCGCTTGTACCTAGGTCAGCTTGGCTACCGGCGCTAAGCTACGCGGCCGTTGGTGAAAAGGCAAACGGCTCAGCCAACTTCCGCCTCGACCGTGCGCTTGGACGGGGGCAGCAATGGCCGGATGTAGTCGCTCAGGCTCCGCACCGAGTCGTTCGTTGCGTCGAGTCCAGCCCTGGCCGCGAACAATTCGGCTGTCACCTGAAGCGCGGCAAGCACCACGGCTCGATTCGATTCAACCACGGTACCGCTCGACAACACCTTGCGAATCGCCTGATCGAGGTACTTCGCCACCGCCTGCGCGTGTTCCGGCGGGGCCTCGCTGCGGATCGCGTATTCCTCGTTCAAAATCGTCACCCGTACGGTGTGCTTCTTCGCGCTCATGAGGGACCTCCGCCGGCTTGAGCCTGCTGCCGCAGGAATTTGACGCGGTCGAGCATCTGCTTCGCCCGCACGCTCGCCGCCTCGAGCCGGGTTTGCAGACGCTCGTTCTCCTGCTCGAGTTGCGCGCAGCGGCTCACGAGATCGAGGTTGGCGGCGCCGCCGCCATCCAGTCCCTCGACTTCCTTGATGCGCGCTTCAGCGACGAGCGCGCGCCGCCGAAAACCCGCCAGCTCGTCCGCCAGATGGCGCACGAGCACTTCGAGTTCTTGAATCGCGCGATCGCTCGTTGTACTAGCGGTACTAGGTGTTTGACCGTGGTCTGACATTGAGCTCGTCGGCGAGGGCCTTGAGAATGTCCGAACGGCGAGCCTCGATCTCTCGCTCCCGTAGAGTGCGCTCGGCGTGCCTGAACGTCAACCTCCACGCGAGGCTGCGATACCCAGGTTCAACTCCCTGGCCAACATAGCGGTCGAAGAGTTCAGCCTTTTCGAGCAGACGTCCCGACGCGCGGCGCAGCACATCCTCGACCTGCTCCGCGCTGATCGAATCGGGCACCAGCAATGCCAGATCGAACTCCGCCGAAGGCGTCGTCGGAACCGGAACGTACTGGGTGACGACTGGCGCCGGCCTCACGAACGGACGATGCGCCGACTCGCCCCGCGGCGCGACATCGGCCGAATCGATCACACCGAGCGACAACTCGATACCGAACGCCGGCGCCGCCCATACCGGTGCGTCGAGCGCCACGCGTCTCACCGTGCCGACCACGCGATCGCCCGCGACGATGTCCCACAGCGCATCGGACGAATTGGGTTCGCGCAACGCGACGCTCGCTGATGGATACGCCGATGCGGCGACCATCTGCCCCAACGCCTTCGCATCCCATTCGCCGTATTTGACCCACGAGTCAAATTCGACGGATTTCGGATCAGTGAAATGAGCCGGCTGGCGCCGACCCATCACGAGCACGCCGACCCGAAGGTCCTCCGCCGGCAACGCGCCAGCGCGCGGCGTGAAGACCGAGCCGATTTCGAAGATCCGGACGTCGCCGTGCATGCGCGCCAGGTTGTACTCGGCGCGGCGCGCGAGCGTATCGAGCACCTCGCGCCGCAGATACCCTTCGTTCTCGGCCAACGGGTTCTCGACGCGCACGAAGCCTTCGCCGCCCGCGACGAACGGCATGGGCCGCACCTCGAGCATGCCGGCTCCGACGAGCGCCTCGCGTACGCGGCGCGACAGAATCCAGTGCGCGTCGTCGCCCACGGCACCGGGCCGAAATGGGCGAATCTCCGTCGGGAAAGAATCGTAGCCGCGCAGGCGGGCGACTTCTTCGATGAGATCGACCTCTCCGGTGACGTCGCCACGCCACGTCGGAACCTTGACGCCGAGGTCGTCGCCGATGCGATCGACCTCGAAGCCGACCGACGAAAGTAAGCGCGCGATCTCTTCCGTCCCGAGCGTTTCGCCGAGCAGTCTGGCGACGCGCCGTGTGCGGAGGGTAACGCTTCGTGGCGGCGGCGGCTCGTATGCGAGATCGACCGGCGCGCTGTCGATGCGCCCGCCCGCGAGCAACGCGATGAGCTGCGCGACGCGCTCCAGCGCGCGCGGCGCGATCTCGAGATCGACGCCGCGCTCGAAGCGATAGCTCGCGTCCGTTGAGAGGCCAAGCGCGCGACGTGCGTCGCGAATGCGCGTGGGATTGAAGTTCGCGACCTCGAGAAAGACGTCGGTCGTCGCGTCGGTGACTTCGCTGTCGCGGCCGCCCATCACGCCAGCCACGGCGTGCGGTCGTTCGCCGTCGGCGATCACGATCATGTGGTCCTTCAGCTCGCGCTCGACACCGTCGAGGGTCGTGATCTTCTCGCCGGCCTTGGCGCGGCGCACGATGATCTTCGACTGTCCGAGCCTGGCGAGATCGAACGCGTGCGTCGGCTGCCCGAGCTCGTGCAGCACGTAGTTGCTGGCGTCCACGATGTTGTTGATCGAGCGCGATCCGACCGACTCGAGGCGTTGCACGAGCCAGTCCGGGCTCGGGCCGACTTTCACACCGCGAATCACCACGCCCATGAAGCGCCGGACGAGCTCCGGCTCGGCCACGGTGACAGTTACGGGTCCGGATGTCCCGGAGAACCCGCTTCCGGTCGACGCGGGGATGCCGGTCGCGAGGCCCTCGATCGCCGGCAGCGCGAATGGCTGACGGGTGATCGCCGCAATCTCACGCGCGACACCCAGGTGGGAGAGCAGGTCCGGCCGGTTTGCGCCGACGTCGATGACGATTCTCATATCGCCGACGGGAACGGCCGCGAGGAACGGCGTGCCCGGCGGCACGTCGATGCTCAGTTCCATGATGCCGCTATGGTCGCTGCCGAGCTTGAGCTCGTCGGGCGAGCAGAGCATGCCGTCGGATGTCGCGCCGCGGATCTTGCGCTTCTGAATCTTGAGACCGGTGGGGATCGTGACGCCGGTCTTCGCGAAGGGATAGAGCTTCCCCGCCGTGACGTTTGCCGCGCCGCAGACCACGTCGAGGAGCGTGCCGGTGCCGGCATCGACCTTGGTCACGTGCAGGTGATCGGAGTCGGGATGGGGCGCTTCCTCGACGACGCGCGCGACGACGATGGGCGCGAGATCCTCGCGGAGCGCCGCCAGCTCGTCGACCGTGGCGACGTGCGCGGTGATCAGCTCGCGCAGCTCCGGCGCGGTCTCGTGGAACGGCACGAAGGCCTTCAGCCACTCGAAGGACAGGTTCATTTATCGCTCGATGCGTCGGCTGCGCGGCTGCCGGCGGCGGCGATCTGCTCCAGGAATCTCACGTCGGAATCGTAGAGGATTCTGATATCAGGAATCTTGTATCGGCTGATCGCGATGCGCGCCGGCCCCATGCCGAACGCCCAGCCGGTGTACTTCTCGCTGTCGACGCCGGCCGCGTCGAGCACCGAGGGATGTACCATGCCGGAGCCGAGGATTTCGATCCACCCCGTGCCCTTGCACGCCGCGCACCCGACGCCGCCGCAGATGCCGCACTGCACGTCCATCTCGGCCGAGGGCTCGGTGAACGGGAAGTAGGACGGGCGGAAGCGAGTGCGCGACGCGCCGAAGAAGCGCTGCGCGAAGACGTTGAGCGTGGCCTTGAGGTCGACGAAGCTGATGCCTTCGTCGACGCAGAGCCCTTCGATCTGCTCGAACGCCGGCGCATGCGAGGCGTCGAATGGATCCTTGCGATAGACCTTGCCGGGAATGAGCACGCGAATGGGCGGCGCGTATTTCTGGAGCGTCCGCACCTGCACCGGCGAGGTGTGGGTGCGGAGCAGGCCTTCGCCTGCGAGGTACATGGTGTCGTGCGCGTCGAGGGCCGGATGGTTCGGCGGAAAGTTGAGCGCGCCGAAGTTGTACCATTCCGTCTCGGCCTCGGGGCCTTGAGCAATCGTGAAACCCAATTCTCTAAATATGCTCTCGATCTCTTCGATGACGAGCGTGACCGGGTGCTTGGCTCCCTTCCATTGGTGGCGGGCGGGGAGCGACCGGTCTTCGCCGGGCGCGCCTCCGCTGGCGCGCGGCACGGCGGTCTTGCGGTCGGCGAGGAGCGCCTCGAGGCGCATGCGCACTTCGTTGAAGCGTTTGCCGGCGGCGGGCTTGTCTTCCTTCGAGATGCCGCGCAGGCCCTCCTGCAGCGCTTTGACGCGCCCCTGGCGGTCGCCGAGGAAGGCGATGCGCGCCTCCTCGAGGGCGTCGGCGCCGGCCGCGCCGGCCAGCGCGGCGGTGCCTTCGCGCTCGATGGTGTCGGCTTCCTCGAGATAGTCCTGAAGATTCACGGCGTTAGTGGGCAGGTGATGAGCGGCGAGGGACAGCTAATGAAACCACGAGTGGAAAGAGCGAGTGGAAAGAGCGAGTGGAAAGAGCGAGTGGAAAAGGCGAGTGGTGAGGGCGAGTGGAAAAGGCGAGTGGAACGGGCGAATGAAGCCCGCGCTGTGCCGGCGCCGTTTCCGTTCGCTCTTTCCGTTCGGTCTTTCCGTTCGGTCTTTCCGTTCGCTCTGTCCATCCGCTCTGTCCATCCGCTCTGTCCATTCGCAGTTCCGCATAAAAAAACACGGCGGCAGTACGACACTCAATGTCGCGCTGCCGCCGGGGGGTGTGAAGCGAGACCTTACGCTGCGTTCAACGCGGAGCGCGCCTTGTCGACGAGAGCCGTAAACGCGGCGGGATCGTGGACCGCGAGATCGGCGAGGATCTTTCGGTTCACTTCGATGCCGGCCAGCTTGAGGCCGTTCATGAACGAGTTGTAATTCATGTCGTTCTGATGCGCACCCGCGTTGATGCGGGTGATCCACAGACGGCGGAAATCGCGCTTCTTGTTCTTGCGATCGCGGTACGCGTACTTCCAGCCGCGCTCCACGGTCTCCTTCGCGGGACGCCAGAGCTTCGAGCGGGCGCCAAAGGCGCCGCGCGCGGCCTTCATGATCTGCTTCTTCCGCTTCAGGCGCGGGACGTTGCTTACGGCACGAGGCATGGGACTCTCTCCTTAGGCCAGAATCAGGCGCTTGACGCGCTTGGTGTCACCGGTCGTCGCGACGATGCCGGCCTGGCGGAGGCGGCGCTTCCGCTTCGACGTCTTCTTGGTCAGGATGTGGCTCTTGAACGCCTTGTAGCGGCGGACCTTGCCCGTCCCGGTCTTCTTGAAGCGCTTCGTGGCGCCCTTGTGGGTTTTCATTTTCGGCATCAGAACTTCCTCATAAAAGCAGATCCCGTGCTGACGCTCGGGATGACGCTCCGCGTCACTTCGGCGCGAGAATCATGGTAATGGACTTTCCTTCCAATCTTCCCGAGCTCTCGATTTTGCCGACGTCCGTGAGGGCCTGCGCCACGCGGTCGAGCACGGCCTGTCCGAGCTCGGGGTGCGCGACTTGGCGCCCACGGAACATCATCGTCACTTTCACTTTGTTCTTCTCTTCCAGGAACCGGCGCGCGTGCCGCGTCTTGGTGTCGAAGTCGTGATCGTCGATCCCAGGGCGATACTTCACTTCCTTGAGCTCGATCACGTGCTGTTTCTTCTTCGCCACCCGCGCCTGCTTCGCCATCTCGAACTTGTACTTCCCGTAATCCATGATGCGGACCACGGGAGGGCGAGCCGTCGCGGCGACTTCAACCAGGTCCAGTCCCAGCTCTTCCGCCATGCGTAACGCGGCATCGACCTCGAGGATGCCGAGTTGTGATCCATCGGCCCCGATCACGCGGACCGGACTGATGCGGATCTGGCGGTTGACCCGCACACGCTTTGTGGTGTCCTGAATACCGAGTCTCCAGAGAGAAGAGAAAAACAAAAACGCGGACCTGAGAGCCGGCGATGCCGGGCTACAGAGTCCGCGAAGACAAACGCCGCCGTCGTGTGCACACGCGGGGCGCTTTTTTCTGGACTCCGGTAGCACACCTCGCGCGAGGCGAGGGCCACAGGGTGGGACCAGCGACGGTCCACTTTCCGAGTTGTGAGGGCTAAAGCTAAAAGAAATCGGGAGTTAGGTCAAGTCGTGGGAAGTAAGTAGTTGACGCACAGCCGACCATTGTCCGACGTCACGTGCACACCATCGCCCACGGCTGGTCCGCCACCCTCGTCAACACCACCGTCGCCTGCCGCGTCCCGCTCAGCTTGAGCCGCCGCTGGATGGCATCCACATCAACGGCTGAACCCCGCTTCCGAATATCCACAGTCCCGACATCCAGCGACCGCAGCGATTCCTTGAGGCGGTTCAAGCTCCACGGGATCGACGCCTCGACCTTCATCGACCGGCCGAATGGCGTCTCCATCGAATGATCCGCCGAGAGAAACGCCACCTGCTCGTCGATCTTCCACGCATCGACCCGCGCGCCGAGTGTCTCGACGAGCCCCGCCCGCGTCACGGCGGGATCGGGATCGAGCAAGAATGCGCCCGGCGGCTTCACGGCAATCGCCCCCGCGTCTTCCTCGACGAGTGTGTGCACAGCGTCGCCGAGTAGCGTTGCGCGCCGCCGATGGGTCGCGATGTCCGGCGACCACAAGACCGACGCCTTGAGCTCACGACGCTCCGAGACGAATTCCAGTTCCCAACCCTCAGGCACGACGTCCACCGGGAGCGCCGGCGACGCTTTGATGCCGAGCGCTACACCGCGCGAGGCGAGCGCGAAGCACCACTCGAGCGGCGGCTCGCTCTCGCCGGCGCGCATGCGACCCTCTGACGAACGGCGTGCGGGGTCGATGAATGCGGCCGTCACGTCGCCGTAGTTCAGCTCGCGCACGTCCGCACACACCGCGTCCACATTCGGCGCCACACCATTCACCTCGGCATTCAGGACGCCGAGCCGCGAATGAATCGGATCGAAGTCCGCGGCGGTTACGCGACGATCCCGCGCGAGGCCGACCAGATCGCCGCCGATGCCGCTGCATAAATCCATCATGCGATCGAACGACGCGAAGCGCCGCGCGTGATGGTCTGCCATTCGTTCACTCGATGCCTGCTCGAGACCGGGTGCCGTGAAATACATGCGATCGGCGTGCGTGAACTTGTCCCGCGCACGGCGGCGCAACTTGATCTGCGTCACTGCCGCGGACACGAGCTCCGCCGGATACTTTGCACGCAGCCGCGAGATCACGCTCAACTCGGTTTTCGCATCGAGCGCTTCCGGCGCTAAATCGGCGAGCAGTGCTTGACCGCTCGGCGAAAGCAGCGCATCGATCCAGGTATCCGACATGGCGATGAAACCTACAGCGCTCTTGGTCCTGGCTTCCGCGGCGACGTTCGCGGCATGCAACCGCGAGCAACGCGCGGCCGCTGACTCGACGTCGCGGCAACCTGTCGCGCGGCCGAGCGGGTTACCGCCCGCCTCCGTCGCCAACACGCCGCCCGACTCCGCGCACGAAATGATCGTGGATTCGAGCGTCACGTCGCCTGAGATCCGGCGCGTCGCGGGCATTCCACAGCTGGTGCTGCCTCTATCGTTCGCAACCGCGTTGCGTGCGGCTCAGCCGGACTTCGCGCCATTGCATCGCCGTGACTTCGAGCGCGACGCACTCAACTCGGCCAACGATACGAGCGCCGCGAGCGCAGCGTTCGGTACCGTCGGCGATTTCGACGGAGACGGCCGCGCGGACGTCGCGCTCATCGGTGCTCGCAACCGCAAATCGCTGATACTCGCGCTGCTGAACGAGGCGCGGGGCGTACGGGTCGTCGTGGTCGATTCGGGCGGCATGATCCCCGGCGCGGACACGCTGCACTGGAACATCACCGTGCTTCAAGTGCACCGGCCTGAACGCGTCACGATTTCGGATTACGACGATACGCCGGGTAAACAACCGGCACCCGACGCGTACTTCGACCTCAAACACGACGGGATCGACGAGGAGTACTACGGAAAAGCCTCGACGCTCTGGTGGTGGGACGGTCACCGCTTCCGCGGAATTCTCACCAGCGACTAGCGGTCAAGCGCGCACGCCGTACGCCTTTCCATCGTTCGCGATCTTCGACCACGACGTCTTCGCATCGTGTTCGAAGACGACGAGCCAATCTTCATCCACCGCGCGCGCCAGAATGCGGCGCTTGGTCTCGAGCGTCACCATCGGCTCGACGTCATATCCCATGATCCACGGCAGCGGGAGATGCGCCGCCGTCGGAACGAGATCGGCGATGTAGAATGCCCGCTCGCCGTCGGACTCGATGAGCAATCCCTGATGATGCGGCGTATGTCCCGGCGTCTTCACCGAGTGAATGCCCGCGATGATCTCCCGGTCGCCGTCGATGAGCTCGAGCTGGCCGCTCACTCGCACCGCATCCCAGTTGTGTGGGAAGTAGCTCGCCGCGGTACGCTCGTTGGTGTGCGTTGCCCACTCGAGCTCCCCGCGCTGCACGACATAGCGCGCCTTCGGAAAGCTCGGCGCGATCGAACCGTCTTCGCGCTTCACGGTGTTGCCGCCCGCGTGATCGAAATGCAAATGGCTGCTGATC
Source organism: Gemmatimonadaceae bacterium (assembly GCA_035606695.1). Taxonomy (NCBI): domain Bacteria; kingdom Pseudomonadati; phylum Gemmatimonadota; class Gemmatimonadia; order Gemmatimonadales; family Gemmatimonadaceae; species Gemmatimonadaceae bacterium. The sequence continues at coordinate 155,053 of DATNEW010000019.1, read as the reverse complement.
ACCATCGCCACGTCGGACGGCGCGAACCCAAGCTGGGCGAGTCCGTCCTCGAGCGCCGTGGGCCCCTGCCTTCCTCGATTCTCGATGCCGTAGATGTCGTAGAACTTTCCATTTTCCTTATTGCCGGCGCCCGTGTCAATCAACACGGGGCCGATATCATGCTCGATCAAGAGGCAGCGCATGCCGAGCTGAATGCGATTGCGCTCGTCGGCGGGAATGCGACGTTCCCACAGCGACTTCGGCACGACGCCGAACATCGCTCCCCCGTCGAGCTTCTGGCCGCCGGCCTGAATGGCGTGCACGCGCCAGCGTCCGAGCTGGCGGCTTTCGATGAGCGGATCTGGTTTCACGGTCTCATACGGTGTCATGCGGTGTTATGCGGTGTCATGCAGTGTCATGCATTGTTATGCGATGGCGTCGTCGCGCGCCGGCTGCGGCAATGCGGGTGGCCGGCGCGAGCGCTTGGCGCTCGCCGTACGTGTGGTCATCAGCCGCTCGAGATCATCGAGCGATGCGCAGCCGCGATCGTGCGCGGCGTCGAGCAAGCGAAGGAGAATGTGCGCGGTCGCGAGCGCGTCGCCGCCGGCACGATGTCGCGCCGAGTTGTCGATGCCGTAATAAGACGCGAGCGAATCGAGATTTCGGCGGCGGAGCTGCGGCACCAGTCGTCGCGCGAGCCGGACCGTGCACAGCGTGCGTCCCTCGAGCGGCCGGCGCGTCACGCGCTGGATCTCCGCGGAAATGAATCGCCAGTCGAAACCCGCGTTGTGGGCGACAAAGACGTTCCCTTCGAGGACGCCGAGGAGCTGATCGCACACGTCGGCGAAGCGAGGGGCGTCTTTCACCATCTCCCGCGTGATGTTCGTGATGGCCATGATCGCCGGCGGAATCGATCGCTCGGGATTGACGAGCGTGTCGAAGACCGTCGTGGCGACGCCATTCTGTACGTGGACGACGGCGACTTCGGTGACGCGATCGCCGGCGAAGGCGCGCGTGCCGGTGGTCTCGACGTCCACGACGACGAAGGGTTCGGTGGAGAGCGGCTTGTCATCCCGAGGGAGCGGCGCGACCGACGGATCTTGCATCATGATAGAGGGACGTCCCTCTACCGTGAGGTTAGATCCCTCGCTGGCGCTCGGGATGACGGTCTCGCGCAACATCCAGCGGCCGTCCGCACCGCGCGAAAACCTCGTATGCCCCGCGAAGAGCGCCGCCGCCATATGCTCGGCCACGCCGGCCGGCGCACCCGGCAGCTGGCAGACGTACGAGATCAAGGTCGAGGGATCGGCCGGCCCTGCCGAGAGAAAATCCGCGGCGCGGTCGGTCAGCGAGGTATTAGCGTTTCCTAAAGTTAATCCAGACATTCTCTTGACATGCTTCCTCGCTGCGGCGCGACGCACCTTCGCTCGGAATTCCGCGTTTCTTGTGTTGTGATTGTTCCTCGCTGCGGCGCTGCGCACCTTCGCTCGGAATTCCGCGTTTCTAAGTCCATGCGTCGTCACGACGTACCGGCAATGTCATGCACCGCGGGCCGCCGCCGGCGCGAACCAGCTCCGCGCCCTCGAACGTAATGACGGCCCGGTCGCCCTCGGCGATACGATCCTCGCCCGTCAGAAACGACGTGCCGCTCACGACGCGAAAGCCGAAGCGCTCGAGCTCGCGCAACGTGCCTTCGTTGCGCTGGTATGACAAGATCACGCCGGGTTTCATCGCGACAAAGTTACATCCCGACGCCCATTGTTCGCGCTCCTGAATCGTGCGCACGCCGCCGCCGCAGAACACGGGCTCGATCGGCATGTCGCACTTGGCGAGCGCATCAAAAATGTTTGCACATTCGTGAATCGTCGTATCGCCTTTGTGATAATGCAGCACGGCGAGACGCTCGGGTCCGATGAAATGCGGCGGGAATACGACGCAAAGCTCGCGATCGATCTGCGTGAAGATCATGTCCAGGTGGATCGCCGTGTTCTCCTGCGGCATCACGACGACGATGACATCGCGCACCCCGGTCTGCTCGAAGAAGAGGCACGCGAGCTGGTCGATCGCCGCCGGCGTCGAGCGCTGGCTGAAGCCGATCACGACGAGATCGGGTCGCAGCGGGTGCACGTCGCCACCCTCGACCGTGTAATTCACCCGCCGCTCAGACGCGCCGTCATAGAGGATACCGCCGTTCGTCAGCTCCGGATGATGCGCGAACAGCGCCTTCATGATGATCGCTTCGGTCCAACGGATGGCGTAGCGCATGGAACCGATCAGCACCCGATCGCCCGCGACCATGCAACTGTCGCGCGTGAAGAACAGGTTCGGTACGGGAGGCAGCACGTATCCCGGCTCGTTCAACGCCTTCGCGATCGGACCCGGCGGCTCGTCGCGGCCTTCGACCAGCATGCGCACCAGCGCCTGCGCGTCGAGCTCGCTGATGTCGCGCGCCAGCGGCTCGAACGGCACGATGTCCATCGTCTCGCGAATCAAGAGCTCGCGCGCATCGGCGTTGGCGAGAATGTCGGCCAGGAGCGTCCGCACTTCGTACACCGTGGTGAAGCGCTCGAGGATCGCAATGAACCGGCGATGCTCCCGCTGGGCCGCCTCGGCGTCGATGATGTCGTCGTACAGATAATCCGCGCGATTGCCCGGCGTCACGGCGAGCAGCTCTGAGCCGGGCGAGTGCACGATTACGCCCCGTAACCGGCCGATTTCCGACGTGACGTGCGCGTGCTGGGTATGCTGGGCGGGCATTCGGCCAAAGCTAACCGCTGGTATCTGGTAAGGGGCTCTTTTAACTTGTGAATGAATTCACAAGCCCTTCTTGTCATCCGTGAAACGCATTGCAGACTCCACCGTCCGGCGCCTCTCGGCGTACCTCCGTTTTCTAGAGGACTTCGAGCAGCGTGGACTGTCGACCATTTCCAGTGAAGAGCTGGCGAAGCGTGGCGGGACCACGTCCGCGCAGGTCCGAAAGGATCTGTCGTTTTTCGGCTCGTTCGGAAAACGAGGGCTCGGCTACTCAGTGCCCGAGCTCGCCGGGCGGCTGCGCGAGATCCTGGGGCTGGGCAAGGAGTGGCGCGTCGTGATCGTGGGCGCGGGAAAGATCGGCGCGGCGCTCGTGCAGTACCGCGGCTTCCGCCAGCGCGGCTTCAACATTCTCGCGGCGTACGACAACAATCCCGAGAAGGTCGGGCGAAAGCTCGAAGGCATTCCCGTTCGCGACATCGATCAGCTCGAGCGCGACATTCCGCGCGAGCATCCCGACATCGTCGTGCTCACGGTCCCCGGCGATCAGGCGCAGCGCGTCGTCGATCGCGTGGTCAAGCTGGGCGTGAAGGCGATCCTCAACTTCGCGCCGACGCAGCTGCAGGCGCCGGCGGACGTCGCGGTCAAGACCGTCAACATGGCGATGGAGCTCGAGGGCTTGTCCTTCGCTCTCACGAACAGGGATTGATTCGCTAACTACGTCGCAGCGTCAACAATGGATCGACGCGTGCCGCGCTTCGGGCTGGGAGCACGCAGGCGACGATGGCGACGAGCGACAACAGTGCGGCGCTGCTGAGCAACACCCACGGGTCGGCTGGGGACACACCAAAGACCGCTCGCCGAAGCGCCGGCGCGAGAAGCAGCGTTCCGATCGCGCCCGCAACGACGCCGACCGCGATGACGCCCGCCGAATCGCGGACGTTCAACCAGATGAGATCGAGTGGACGCGCGCCGATCGCCGCGCGGATCGCAAGCTCGGGCAAACGCTCCTTCGCGCCTTCAGCCGACATACCATAGACTCCGACGATGGCGAGAATGGCCGCGACGGCCGCCAACGCGACGATGAGCGCTCCGGTTAGCTTGGGCACCCACGCCGAGCGCTCCACGACGTCCGACAATCGAACGGGCGCGGTCATTGGCATATTCGCATCCAGGCGACGCACGAGCTGTTTGACGGACGTTCGCATGAGCAGCGGATCGCCCCGAGTACGAATCACGAGCTCGAACGACGAGACAGCGCGCTGCGCGAACGGCTGATATAAGGTTGGCGTGCCGGGTTCGGCGAGCGTCCACTGTCTGACCATGGCAACGACGCCGACGACAGCTGCCCAATTTGTGGAATCGTCGCCGGCTCCGATATGCAGGCGTCGCCCGAGGGCTGACCCCGTCGGCCACAACAGCTTCGCGAGCTTCTGGTCGATGATCACAACTCTCGGATGGCCCGCATCGTCGCCGGTCTCGAACGCACGACCGGAGACGAGCGGAATGTCGAGCGCCGCGAAGTATTCGGGCGTGATCACGCGCTGATCGACGACGCGCGCGCGCGCGGTTGGCTGCTGCGCCTCTCCCGCAACCGTGACGCTCGCGCTGTTTCCGCTCAGCGGCAGGAAGTTCACGACGGCCGCGCGATCCACGCCGGCCATTTCGTGCGCGTTCGTCAGAAGCCGATCGACGAATGCGCCGCGCGCCGCGGGATCGGCGGGCGCCCCTGCGGGGAACGCGAGCTGAGTCGTCAGCACGCCGTCCGGTTCGAACCCCGGCGAGGTCGCGATGATGTTCCGGTAGCTCTTCATGAGTAAGATGCCAAGCGTTAGCAAAATGACCGAGAGCCCGAGCTGCGCCATCGTCAACGCGCGTCGCATGCGGCGCGTGGCGCGCGTCATTGTAGTTCCGGCGCCGCCCTGACGAAGGGCGTCCGCCGGTTCGGTGGCCGACAGCTGCGACGACGGGAGCATTCCGCTCATGATGCCGGCGATGGCCGCGACGAACAGCGTCCAGATTTCGATGCGGACGTCCATGTGCAGCGGCATCCACGCGGGGAGCTCGATCGGAATGGCGTCGCGAATCTCGCGGAGCGCGAGCTGCGAAAGCGCCACCGCGATCAACGCGCCGACGAGCGACAGCCCAAGACTTTCGACGATGATGAGGCGCGCGATACGCTGGCGTGATGCGCCAAGCGCCAGACGGACCGCGAACTCGGACCGCCGCGTTGCGCCGTACGCCAGGAGCAGTGCGGCGACATTGATCGCGGCGAGCAGTGTCACGAGCGCGGCAATCGTTTGTACGAGAAGTAGAATCGGCTTGACGCCTTGGCCGACGATTGCTTGACGGAATGGCATCACCGCGCCGTCCCACCCTTGGTCGGCGGCCGTGTGCGCGGCGGCGAGCGTCTTGACGATCGCCGTGACTTCGGCATTCGCGCTCGATAGAGTGGCGCGCGCCGCGAGGCGTCCGATCACGCGGACGTCGCGTTGGCTTCGCGAGGCGTGCGCCGCGTCGCGCTCGAGCGGCACCCAGAACTGCGCGACCTCGGGAAATCGCACACTCGGCGGCATGATGGCGATGACGCGGTGTTGCCGGCCATCGACATCCACGGCGGCGCCGATGATGTCGGCGCGTCCCCCGAACTGTGTTTGCCACAAGACATAACTGAGCACGAGCGTGGAACCGCTGGGTGATGCGACATCCCACGCCGCGGTGGATCCGACGATGGGCTGAACGCCGAGCGTGTGCCAGAGATTCGGTGAGACACGTTCGCCTTCAATTCGTTTGGGATCCCCACCGCCGAAGCTGAGCGTGGCGGTTTGATACGCCGCCAGGTCGGTGAGCGAGCGAACGCGATCATGTAAATCCTTATAATCGGGATACGAGAGTCCGGCGCGCACGCCAGGCTGCGCATGTTTCGCCGAGAAGATGGCAACGAGCTCGGATGGCGCGTGATATGGAAATGGTCGATACAACGTTTCGTCCACAAAACCTGCGACGGTGGTCGTTCCGGTAATTCCCAACGCGAACGAAACGAGTATAGTGAGGGCAACGATCGGATGGCGGCCGAGATGGCGAAGCGACGTCCGCGTTTCCAAGAAGAGCGATGCCATGCGGTGTGTCCTCGCGGGAAGGAAATTGGCTTCGCGCTAGCGTAATGCCGAATCGCGTGATTGACAACAGGAAAGATTGTTGTAGTATCGCGAACGCTCTAATGAGCAAATTGGTATACCGCATGGCGGCGACGCTCGCTCGAGCGTCGTCGAATGGTCACCCTGTTGTTTGGCCCGGAACCGGCTTTTGCCGAGGCACTCAATGTCCTCAGGGCTGCTCGAGTCGTCGCCACTGGATGCAGGTGTATCCGCGCATGGGAGCGAATTGATTCAGCTCCGGCGCGCGCCCACGGAAGAATGGATCGCGTCGCGATTCAACGCGCGTGCGTCGGATGAAGAGGGACGACTGATCGTCTGGAACACGATGTCGGGTGCGATCAGTGTGTTTCCGCCACAGCAGCGACCCATCGCCGAACGTTTGCTCAGCCGCGTGGGGTTCAAGGGCGAGCTATCGCCGTTCGGCGACTATCTGCGTGAGCGGGGATTCATCGTCGAGCGCAGCGTCGACGAATCGAAACGATTTCAACTGGTGTTCGGGCAGCAGCACTATCGCATGGACACGCTGGAGTTGATCCTCATGGCGTCGGAGGATTGCAACTTCCGATGTGTATACTGTTATGAGGATTTCGCGCGCGGAACGATGTTGCCGTCGGTGCGCGAGGGCATCAAGCGGTACGTGGAGAAGCGGCTGCCGGACTTGAATCAACTCTCGATCTCGTGGTTCGGCGGTGAGCCGTTGTACGGGTTCGAAGCGATCGAGGATCTCGGACCGTACTTCGCCGACGCGGTGCGGCGGTACGGGCTGCACTATCGCTCGCACATGACGACGAACGGGTATTTGCTGACGCCCGAGCGCGCGTCGAAGCTGTTCGAGTGGGACATTCGGCATTTCCAGATCACGCTCGACGGACTGCCGGAGCATCACAACCACAGCCGCGTCGCGCGCGACGGTTCCGGGACGTTCGAGCAGATCTTCGAGAATCTCGTCGCGCTGCATCGGCGGCCGGACGAGTTCCGAATCATTCTGCGCACGAATTTCGACGCGAACAACAGCAAATCGTTGGACCAGTACATCGATCTGATCGCGACGACGTTCGCGTCGGACGAACGGTTCGAGATCGCGTTGCACGCCGTCGGCAAGTGGGGTGGTCCGAACGACGAGGCGCTCAACGTCTGCGGCACCGAAGAGATGCGCCACGTTCAAGTGAACATCCGCCGATCGGCGCGGGAACAGGGGCTGAATCTCGGTCACGGATTGCGCGATGAAAACCGGCCCGGTCGAAAAGTCTGTTACGCCGCGCGGCCGTTCAACTTCCTGATTGGCGCCGACGGCAAGTTGATGAAGTGCACGGTGGCGTTGGACAAGCAACCGAACAACATCGTCGGACGCGTGACGCCCGAAGGTGAATTCATTCTCAATGTCGACAATCTCGCCATGTGGGTGGACCCGGCATGGCAGCATGACAAGGTCTGCTCGAGCTGTTACCTCGTGCCGGTGTGTCAGGGGCTCGCGTGTCCGATGATCCGGATCAACGATGGGCGGCGGCCGTGTCCGTCGACCAAATCGGCGCTCAAGTCCGAATTGCTGGAGACGCTCGAGCTGACGTTGCCGACGGCTCGCGCCGTGGCGGTGCCGCACGCGGCGCCGCACGCGCTGCCGCGATCGGCAGACGAGCGCGCGCCATCGAGTGCCGACTCGCCAGAGCCGACGGCAGCGGCGCTTGGAGTGGCCGGTTAAGCTCGCCCCGTCTCGGGGATGAGGCGTGGCGGCGACTGCCGCCGCTACGGTGGCGATGTCCCACATTGTTCCGGAGGGTGTATGACGGAGAAACTCGCATCGCAACCCGAGGTCCTCGAGGAGTTCTCAATTCTCGAGCTCGAAGAGCGCCTGGAATTCGCAATGTGCTGCGATTACCAGTGCGGACCGAACACCAACTGCGATGGCACGTGCCCACCGCCCGTCAAGACCGGGGGCGGCGACTGACCGAGCAGTCGGCCGACAGCAGGTTCGCCTTCCGGCGGACCTGCTGTCTTGCGCCACTGAGACGATGCACCCATGAGCCCCGCGCAGCCGCTATCGCTGAACCCGAGCATGCGTGTCGAGCCATTCGACAGCGCGTCGCTCGAGCCAATGGTGTTGTGTGAAGTGCCCGCGGCCGACCGCCGCACCTCGCGCTTCGCCGTACCGCGCACGATCTGGGAATTCGCCTCGACGTTCGACGGCCGAACGAGCACCGCCGACCTCGTGTCGTCATACTGTGCAACACATCCGTCGCACACGAGCGAGCGTCTCGAGCGCCTCGTCGACGGCTTTCTCGTTGCGCGCGGAGTGCTCGTCGGCGATCGCCCGGTCCAGACCAAGCGGGCAACGCGCTCCTCCTACCTCGGCCTTCGCGTCGCGCTCATTCCGTCATCGGTCGTGAACGTGATCGGCCGCGGACTCGGCGTGCTGTTCCGCCGTGAAGCCGTCCTCCCGGCACTCGTTGCCACGATCGCCGTGCAGGCGTGGTTCTTCTTCGGCGTCCGGCCACACGCGACGCTCTCCAGCAAGCCGCTGACCGGCGGTGACGCCCTGATCGTGATGGGCCTCGTCAGTTTCGGTTCTCTCATTCATGAACTGGGACACGCCACGGCAGGCGTTCGCTACGGTTGCCGAAAGATCACGATTGGCTGGGGTGTGTACTGGTATTTCATGGTGCTGTACACCGACCTCTCCGAAGCGTGGCGTCTCACACGACGCCAGCGCGTGGTCCTCGACGTCGCCGGCGTGTATTTCCAACTTCTCTATCTCTGCGCCATCACGGTGTGGTATCACGAGACGGGATGGCGGTTGTTGCTCTACTGCATCTTGCTGAGCGATCTGGCCATCGCCAGTTACGTGAGCCCGTTCTTTCGACTCGACGGGTACTGGCTGGTGAGCGACTCCCTCGGCATCGCCAACCTGCGGCAACAGGCGGGGGCGCTCATGGCGCGCGCGGTCGTGATGATCCGCCGGCCGGATCGCCGCGGGGATGCGGCCATTGGACTCGGGCTGGATCGCCGCGCGACGATCGCACTCACGGCCTATGCCGTCGCCAGCGTCGGCTTCTTCGCGTGGATGTGGTTTGCGGTGCTGAGCCGGTTCGGTGCAACGCTGTTCGCGACGTATCCCGAAACGCTCGGCCGATTGTGGCTCGCCGTCGCACATCGGGCCGGCGCGCTCCACATCTTCCTGGCGGTGGTCGATCTCACATGGCGCAGCATGGCCGTCGTTGGCATCTGTCTGTTCTTCTATCGAGGCGGACGAGCCCTCTTGGTTGGAGCGCGACGCGTCGTCGCCGGCCTTCGTGCTCCGCGCACTGACGAGCGTCCGATCGAGCATGAACGTATCGCACTGGGCTCCGACCATACGGACACGATCACCGCGTCGCTCAGTTCGTGACCTCTCGCGGGGGACAAGACAGCAGATGATGCCCGTCGCCACGCACAAGGAAATCACCGTCGCCGCGCTCGCAGAGGTGCTCGCGAACGCGGATGCCGCCGAGCAGGACGCATACTCCGCGGTGTCGATGGCGAGCGAGCCCGTGTTGGAAGGGCTCGGCCTGAGTCTATTCGAGACCGCGTTCCTCGCTGTATATCGCGACCGGGTGCCGCGGCAGGCTATTCACCTTCGCGCCGTCCAGGCGATGCGCCGGTGGCTCATGACGGGGTGGCAGTGGCGCGCCGACGCCGGTCGCATGCGTCGCGCCGCGGCCGCCGGCGAGCCGCCACGCCTCATGTATCGCGACTGGGATCGCGATCGACTCGAGCGCTTGCTTGCGCCGGGCCGCGGCCTGGTCCTGTGCAGCTTTCACTTTGGAGCATACCGGCATCTCTCATCGGACTTGGCTCAACTTGGTTTTCCGATCACGACGGCGATGGATCGCGCCGGCGCGGCAACCGGGTTCGCCAGCGTCCACGAGAACGACGCATTGCGCCTGGTGACGCCGCTGGACCTGGAGCAACCAGGTGCGCCGCGGCGCATGAAGGCCGCGCTGGAGCGAAACGAAATCCTCCTGCTGTTCGTGGACGGAGCACTCGGGCGGGTCGACGGAACCGGTCGCGGGTCGATCGATGTCGAATTGTTCGGGTGCCCCATTCGCGTGCGCACGGGAGCCGTTCGCCTGGCGGCGATGTGCGATGCCCCGCTTGCCGTTGTCATTCCGTCCGTGCCCAATGAAGGCGATGTGCCGACGGGACCAGGCGAGGGCACGCCGGCACCGACGCCGGAGGTGGTTCCCATGACTGGCCGCGGCGAAGCGTTCGTCGCGGAGAGCATGCGCGTGATCCTTCGTGCGCTCGAGCGCGAGATCGAACGGTACCCGAGCCAGTGGGAAGGCGCGCGTCAGTTCAACCGTCTGCGACTGCCGATGGAAGTGACGGCGCCTCTCGACGCCGCTGCCGCACAGGCCTGGATCACCGGCCAGCTCGACGCGAACGGCGCGCTGCTCGCCGATCGACGGTGCGTCGTTCAGACGAGCGTTGCGTCGGGCGTGGTGTGGACCGACGTCAGGACGATGTCCACGATTTCATTGCCGACACATCGCGGCCGACTCGCGCGCGCGCTCATGACGACCGGTGTCGATGCCGAATGGATCGACCGGCAGCCGGCGGACGAGCGCGCGGCGCTCACGGAGACGCTCGCGGCATTGGCCGCCCGCAGTCTTCTGACCGCGAATGAACGAACTGAAGCCCCCGAGCTCGTGGGAGAGCACGCATGCGACTGACTGCATATCGGATTACAAAAAGGGCGCTTGAGATGCGGCCGGCGAGTGTCCGCCGCCAGTGGATGGACGAAAGCGCCAATCGGTTCGCGTATCGCTGCCTGCCGCTGACGGTCGCGAATTCATATGGATGGGAGTTGCTCAGCGGATGCACGTTCGAGGCGGTCTGGACGGGAGGGCGCGCGCGGGAGTCGACGCAGATCGTCGGCATCGACGCCGATCCGGATGCGATCGTGTCGAATCACTTTGGTGAAGGCATTCTGACGTTCCATCCCGGATTCCTGTTTCGAACGGAAGAGGAGTACGACCTCCATGTGAGTGGGCCGGCGAACTGCTGCAAGGACGGCGTGTCACCGTTGACGGGAATCGTCGAGACCAACTGGCTCCCGTTCACGTTCACGATGAACTGGATCTTCACGCGTGTCGGCGTCCCGATACGCTTCGAACGCGGCGAGCCAATCTGTCAGATTTTCCCAATTCCGAAGGGTCTCGTCGAGCGTGTCGAGCCGGAGATTCAGGACATCTCCGACGATCGAGCGCTGATGGAGCGCTTTCACACGTGGGCGAACAGCCGGGAACACTTCAACGAGCGATTGCGCGAGCGCGACTCGCAGGAACACGCCGAAGGCTGGCAGCGATTCTACAATCGCGGCACGACGTCGACTGGTGACGACATCAGTCTTGGGCATCGTACGAGACTCAGTGTCAGACCATTCGTCGATCGCACGGTTGTCGTCCCCGCGGAACTGCCGCCGACGGCGGTTCTCGAGCGAGACGCCGCGGCGAAAACCCCGGTCGAAGCATGAGCCACGAGTCGAATCGTGCCGAGAGCGTACCGGCGCTCGACGACGACGCGGTGTGTCTCGCGTCGCCAACCGTGCTCGTCGATTCAATCGAGCGAAACGCCGCGTCCCTGTACGTCCCGGCGACGGGACTCGCGCTCAAGGTCTCACGGCCGGCATTCGAGTTGTGGCTTCGGTTCCGGCGGCCGACGCGCATCGGAGATGTGCTGCCGGAAGACGCGGGCAGGCGAAACGGCGCGCGGACGTGCATTGCGTCTTTCATGAACAAGGGCCTGCTCGTGCCGCATTCAGCGGTGCTGCGCGACTGGTCCGAGGCGCGCGCGAAAGCGGACGCTCCGGCAATGCGACCGAGCCGCTGGCCCGCACCGAAAAAGGGGGAGGAGCATGCTGGCCACTGACACGGCGCCGCTTTCGCTCGACGTGAGCGGTGCGAGAACACACAAGGCATCCGTTGCGTCCACGCTCCTGCTTCCCGCCGCGAGGATCGCGCGAGAACCGCTTCATGTCTGGGCGCAGCGACTGGCGCGCACTTTACGCGAATGCGACAAGTCGCGAATGTCCGCGCGGGAGTACGCGCGTGCAATCGCGTCCGCCGCGAACATGGTCTCACTGATTTCGATATCTCGCGGGGCGGCGGACGTGTCTCGCCGACTGTGCGAGCTCGAGGCCGAATGGCTAATTCGCTTTGGCGACGTCCACGGCGACAGCGCGATCCGCTCGCTCGCGATTCAACCGTGGGTGAACATCGGCCGACTCGATGCGCTCGAGGGAAACTGGGCGGGCGCGCTGTCGCGCTACGCCGGTTTGTCGTCGACGTCCCCGTGCTCCGCCCTCGTCGTCCTCGGACATTCCATCGAGATCGACGACGCCGTGACAGCCGACGCGCCAGTCACGCTGCGGCAGATGGCGAACAACATCTACGTGCTCGATTCACTGCAGGCGCTGTTACGAAATCATCAAGCCGGCGAAATGTTGGAATTCGTCGAGCGCCTTTCGCCGACCTGCGGGCGAGAGTTCCAGCCGTTTCTACGCGAGGCGGCGATCGTCGCGCACGCCGAACTCGGTCGCGCCGACGAGGCGGTCCACCTGGCGAGATCGGCTGCCGCCACAGTGAGTGGATGGCCGATGCTCGTGTTTCGCCTGCGACTCGCCGAAACCCTGGCAGTCGGTGACAACATGTCGTCGAGCCGTGCCGTGCTCACGCCAATCGCCAGCGTCGTTCCGCGTGTTTCGCTCGAAGCCGTGAGAGATCTGTCAAACCTCCGAATTCTCCAGCGAGCTGCCACAGTGGCCGCCGTGCTGTGCTGGCCGGAGGCGGCTTCCGCGCTTGCCCGTGTCGTGTTCGACGGTGCATCGACGGCGGGAGACGAGCCGCTGTGCATCGAAAGCGCTCGGCTGCTCTCGACCGTCGACTCGACGGACGTCGCGCGCTGGACGGAGACGCGGCAACGCCTTGAAGAGGAGACGATGTATCGGCAATATCGATCGGGCGATGTCGTTGCGGCTTCGGACGCCGTGCTCGAGGCGGAAGCGCTCGTTGCGGAGATTTGCAGTTCGTGAAGCCGGCCGCGCACTGAAACCCGGGCCGCCGTCGGATCGTATCGGAACGATGGGCCGTCTTTCGTCGAGGGATTACCGTGCTTGTCCTTCTCGGCATCGCGCTGGTGTTTCAAGGCTCGCCAGGGCCGCCGGTTCAGCAGGGCGAGCCGACGAAGCTGACCGCGGATATCCTCGAGTCAGCATTCACTGATCCGACCGCGCGGAGCATTCTGGTTCGCGCTCGCCGGGCGCGCATGACGGAGGATTCCACGCTGACCGCGTACGACGCAATGTCGTATCAGCGCATCTCGGCGGGACTCGGATTCAGAAGCATTGGTCGCGATAGACTGCTCTTTCGCCACGAGAGCGCGGCTCGCGTTCGCTGGCAGCAAGGCATTGGCGCATGGATCGACGCCACGGCATCGAGAACGGTCATTCCGCTGACTGCATTGCACGGCGACGGCAAGGTTCACAGCCGAATGAGCGACCCGGACCTGTACGCATCGATCCCGTACTTTCCAGGCAACGAGCCGCTCTGGATCGGGGGTGGTATCGCACGCTCCACGATCGACAGGCGAGGGTTGATTCATCCTCTCGCCGAAGGCGCAGAGGCGTATTACACCTATGCGACGGGCGACTCGATCACGCTCGAGCTGCCGAACGTCGCGACGATCCGGCTCGTCGAGCTCGAGATTCGGCCGCGCGAGCCGAAGTGGAATCTCGCGACGGGTTCATTGTGGTTGGACGCGAGCTCGGGGCAACTGGTGCGCGCCGCGTATCGGCTTGCGGCCCCGATCGACCTATGGGTCGCGGCGCGCGACGCCGACTCCACTTCGATGGACGACTTCCCCGGATGGGTGAGATCGATGATCACACCCATGAAGGCCGAGGTGGCGGCTGTCGTGATCGAATACGGGCTGCACGACGGGCGCTTCTGGCTTCCCAGGTTGCGGATCGCAGAAGGCAGCGCGCACGTCGGATTCATGCGCGTACCGTTCAAGTTGGAAGAGCGTTTCACGTATTCCAGCGTGAATGGCGCGGACAGCTTGCCGTCGATCGCGGCGGAACCGGCGCGCCCTCACATTCGCGATCTCGTCAACCCCGAGGAACGCGCGAAATGGCGCGACTCGGTTCGGCGCGGTCTTCGAACGCGGGATTATCATCGCGCGTGCGACACGTCCGACACACGCGTGGTGACCTCGTCGCTGTACGATGCGCGACTGGTCACGGCCATGCGAATTCCGTGTGACCTTTCCAAGCTCGAGAATTCGCCGGATCTGCCCGCGTCGATCTACGATGCGAACGAGAAATTGTTCGGCGCGGACGAGCTCGAGGCCTTGAAGGGAGAGGCGCTGGCACTCAGCGCTCAGGGGCCGTTGTTGTTGGGACGTCCCGGCGCCCGGCTTCCACGCGCCGTTTTTGCGTACGGCCCATCGCTGATGCGATACAACCGCATCGAGGGTCTGTCGCTCGGTGGATCGGTCGAACAGGATTTCGGCGGGGGATACGCGGGCACCGCACTTGCGCGAATCGGTTCGGCCGACCGTGAGCCGAACTTCGAGCTTGCCGCGGCACGCTCGAATGTCGAAGAGACGATCGGCGCCCGCGTCTACAATCGTCTCGTCTCCGCGAATGATTGGGGACACCCGCTCAGCTTCAGCAGCTCGGTATCGGCGCTGCTGTTCGCACGCGACGAAGGTTTCTACTATCGCGCAACGGGAATCGAAGTCTCGGGTGACCGAGCCGCCGAGTTTGGAGGAGGCACGCGCGTGGAGTGGCGCGCCTTCTCCGAGCAGCAACGCACGGCTGCGGCGCACACGTCGTTCGCCTTCAGCGGAGGTGCGTTTCCCGCGAATGTCCTCGCGCGGCGCGGATGGTACTCCGGTGTCGGCATCGACGTCGCGAACCAGCACGGTCTCGATCCCGCCGCTTTTCGGTTGTTCACAGATCTCAGAATGGAAGCAGCCGCGGGCCAATCGACGTATGGCCGAGGTGCGGTCGATCTCACCGGTTCGAAGGGCGTCGGACCCATCGCGGGGTCGCTCACCATATCGGGCGGCAGCTCGGTCGGCAGCCTCCCGCCGCAGCGGAACTGGTTCCTGGGCGGATTACAAACGGTTCGCGGCCAAAGCCCCGACACGACACAAGCCGGTGACGCGTACTGGCTCACGCGCTTCGAGATCGGCCAGAACACCGTTGGCGTGCGGCCGACCGTCTTCGGCGATCTTGGGTGGGTCGGTGACCGAACGAAGATCCTGCAGAAGGTGCGGCCGATGAGCGGCGTTGGCGCGGGGCTGTCGTTCGCCGACGGTTTGCTGCGTCTCGACGTGGCGCGCGGCATTTATCCGCGAAAGCAGTTCCGCGTTGACGTGTCGCTCGAAGCCATGTTCTGACCGTAATCCGCGTTCAGACCGCACGCGGCAGTTGCAGCATGACGCTGGCAAATTGCTCGGGCGTGAGCGTCTCGGGTCGCGCCTGCGCAGGAACACCCGCCGTGCTCAGCACTTCCTCGGCGGTTTCCGCCGAGACGTTGGCGATTTCGCGGAGCACGCGCCGCATTTGCTTGCGGCGCATGCCAAACGCATCCTGCACGAACCGCCTGAACGCCGCTTCATGCTCGGCGCTCACCGCCGGGGCCTCGCGCGGATCGATGCGCACCACGGCGCTCTCCACTTTCGGCGGCGGAAGGAACGAGCCTGACGCCACGCGAAACAGCAATCGCGGCCGAGCGAAGCCTTGCACGTTCACCGAGAGCGCGCCGTACTCGTGTGATCCGGGAGCCGCCACGATGCGATCCGCCACCTCGCGTTGAACGAGATACACGGCGCGCTCGGGTCGCGGCGCTTGGAGCGCGTGAAAGAGGATCGGCGTCGTGATGTAGTACGGTACGTTGCCCACCACGACGAACGGGCCACCCGCTGCTTTCGCGAGATTCACGGTGAGCACGTCCGCTTCGATCACCCTCACATTCGGCGACGCTGAATATCGCTCGCGCAGGTTTGCCGCGAGCATGCGATCGTACTCGATGAGCACCAACTCGCGCGCGTGAGGCGCGAGCAGCGCCGACATACTTCCCCGCCCCGGCCCGATCTCGACGACGGTCTCGCTGCCGGTCAGTTCCAGCGCATCGACGATGCGCCGCAGGATGCGCGGATCGTTGAGAAAATGTTGACCGAGATTCTTTCGAATCGGCGGCGGCCGTCGTCCGCGCTCGCCCGGCTCTGTCACGAGGAGGAAAGCCCGACGGTCAGGTGCGCACGAGAACGATCGTCAGATCATCTCGCACGGGTGCGCCGCGCGTGTGCACGTCGAGTGACGCCATGACGCGATCCACGATCTCGCGAGGCGTGTAATCACGATATTGGCGAATCAGGTCCAACACTTTCTCTTCGCCAAGGCGTTCGCCGGCGGCGTTGCGCGCGTCGCTGATGCCGTCGGTGAACAGCACGAGCAAGTCGCGCTTCGATTGCCACTTTCGCTCGCCCGTCACCGGCAGGCGCTCGTCCATGCCGATCGGCGGATCGCTCGCGGCGAGGCGCTCGAAGTCCTTTCCGTCGGCGAGCAGGAACGCATGTGGATGCCCCGTGTTCGCGTACCGCAGCAATTGATTCTGCGGATCGACGACGGCGTAGAAGCCGGAGATGAACATCTCGGTGAGCGTGAGCTCGTCGCGCAGCGTCGTCATGAGCTGATGCAGCATCTCGCCGGGATCGCTCGTCGTCTGGGAGTGAATCGCGGCGGCGCTCATGGCGAGCGCCATGATCAGCGCCGCCTGGTAGCCGTGGCCCGAGACGTCCCCGATCATGATGCCCGTCTGCCCGCTCTTCAACCGGAAGAGATTGTAGAAGTCGCCGCCGACGCTCTCCGCGGGAACGACGCGCGCCGCGACCGTCGCCTGCGGCGCAACGATCGCGTCGTCGGGCAGGAGCTTCATCTGCAGATCGTGCGCGAGCTGCATCTCGTGCGCGAGCCGCTGTTGATCGACCGACGCCCGCACGAGCCGCGCGTTCTGAATCGCCGTGCCGATCTGCGTGGCGATCGCGGCGATGAGCTTCTGATCGCCAGCGGTGAACGGCTGTCCGCTGCGCCGATCCGACAAGTTGACGACGCCCAGGGGTTCGGCTCCGCGCGGCGCCGGCGCGGTCCACATGATCGGGACCGAAAGCATGGAGCCGCGCCGATAGGCCGCCTCCTCCGCGCACGCCTCGTCGTCATCTTCCGCGACTTGCAGGTGCTGCGCTCGAAACGCCTTCGCGCTCACGCTGCACGAATCATCCACCTTGATCGGCGGAATCTCGCTCAACGGAACGCCGCGGGCGGCAACGGCACGCAACGTGTTCGTCGGGCGATCGTGCACGAGAACCGTGGCGCGCCGCGCGCCGACGGTCTCCGAGACCTCCTGCAGAATCACATTCGCGGCTTCGTCGAGCGACACCGTGCGGCCGAGTATTTCGCTGATCGTGTAGAGGAGGTTGATCTCTTCGTAGCGTTCGGCCAGCTCGTTCGCCGCGTGCTCGACCTCGAGCGCCGATTGCAGATACTGCGTCACGACCGGCAGCAGAAAACTCATATAGCTCGGCAATTCGATGTCGGGCGCGGGGCACGGGCCGAGCGAGAGCCATGCGCGTCGAGGACCGGCGACGGCGGCGATGAGCACCTCGCCGCGCGTCGCGGCCACGAGCTGCGCGCCCTCGGCGACCGACGGAAACCGCGTCGGCGTCGGTGGATTCGGCGTCGCGGCCTCGAGCCTCGGCACGCCGGCTGGGGCGTCGGACCCTGATTGCATCCACACGCCGGCCTCGCAATGCGTGGCGTCGTGGAATGCGGCAAGGACCCGCGCGAGCTCGGTCATGTTCGGCGCAGTGTCATCCGAACGATGCTGCCGGAACCGACGGGCGCGTCGACGCGCTCCACGCGGTCCATCAGCTTGCGCATCAAAAAGAGACCGCGTCCGTCCTCACGCTCGATGTTGTCGGGGGTCGTGGGATCCTTGTCGAGCAGGCCGAAGTCGAACCCCGAGCCTTCGTCCTCCACTTCGACGACGAGCTGCGTGGTGTCGACCTCGGCGCGGACGTGGACGTGCTTGGCGGGATCGTCGCCGTTGCCGCGAAGAATGGCGTTCGACAGGGCTTCGGTGAGCGCGACCGGCACGTTGAGCATGAGCTGGCGCTGCGCGAACGCCATGACCTGGCATTCGCGGCGCACGAGCTCCACCACTTTCTCGATGAAGCGGACGTCGCTGGGGATGTCGACCTCGACGACGCGCACGTCGTCGGGCGGCGTTCCGTGATCTACAGTCGCGGGCATGCGGGAAGAATAATGACCAATGCGATTCGTGGCTCGCGAATCGTTCCTGAAGAACGACTCGCGAGCCACGACGTCATGCGGCGACGGGAGTGCAGGTGCGTCGCGCGGGTGATCTTTGAGTGCTCAGAAGCTTTGCAGCGCACGCTCGCGCGTATCGGCGATCTGGAACAGCGTATCGAGCTTGGTCAGCTCGAACAGGGTCTTGAGGTCGTCGTTGAGGTTGGCGAGCCGCAGCTCACCGCCCTGTTCGCGGATCTTCTTGGAGAGCGAGACGAGCACACCGAGTCCCGAGCTGTCGATGTAGCCGGTCTGCGAGAAGTCGATGAGAAATTTCTTCTCGCCACGCTCCAATTCATCGAGAACCTTTTGCTTCAGTTCCTGCCGGTTCCCCACGATGAGTTGGCCCTCCACATCCACGACGACGATCTCGCCCTCCTTCTTGATCGAGAAGCTCATGTCGTACTCTCCAAGTAGTTCCTCAAGTCGTTCTCAGCGGGACTCGTTCCGCGCCACCGCCGCGCTCGGGCCCTCGACGATCGTCGACGCCTGAAGCGCGGTAATGGCAGCCACATTGATAATGTCGTCCATCACGGCACCGCGCGAGAGATCGTTGCACGGCCGCCCTAATCCCTGCACGATCGGCCCGATCGCACTCGCACCACCCAACCGCTGCACCAGCTTGTACGCGATGTTTCCGGCATCCAGCGACGGGAACACGAGCACGTTTGCCCGTCCCGCGACAGAGCCGCCCGGAGCTTTCCGAGCGGCCACGACACTGGCGAGCGCTGCATCTCCTTGCAATTCTCCGTCCACAGCGAGGTGAGGCGCACGCTCCCGGACCTCCGCCACTGCCTGGCGGACCATGTCGACCGACTCACCCTCCGCGCTGCCGCGCGTGCTGAACGATAGAAAGGCCACCAACGGCTCGTCGCCGACGATCCGTCGCCGGTCCGCGGCTGCGGCCATGGCGATGTCCGCGAGCTGCGTGGCCGTGGGATACCGGACGACGCCGCAGTCGGTGAATGTCAGCACCTCTGCCCGATCGCCTCGAAACGGCGCAACGACCATGTAGAAGGAGCTGGATACCGTTCGAATGCCCGGGGCGAGACCAACCATCCACAGTGCGGCGCGCAAGACGTCGCCGGTGGTATGCACCGCGCCCGCGACGCATCCGTCGACCTGCCCTTCGGCAACGAGCGCGTCGGCGAAGAACAGCGGTGTGTGGAGAAGCCTGCCTGCCTCCTCTTTTGTGAGGCCTTTGCCGCGGCGTGCCGAAAGCAGTCGATCGGCCGCGGTTGCGGTGAAGGGATCGCTTGCCGGATCGCGAACATCGACACCGAGTGCGCGGACGGCCGCGTGTGATTCAGGCGCCGCGGGATCGAGAATCACCACCGGCTCGACGATCCGCCGCCGCGACAGTTCCGCCACCGCGGCCCGAGTTCGCTCGTCAGCCGATTCCGGAAACGCAATCCGGCGCCGCGTCGCCGCCGCGCGCGCCTGGATGGCGTCGATGAAGTTCGCGCTCACCGCGCGGTGGACTTCGCCTGCAGCGCTCGCGCGACCGCGGGATGCACCAGACTGCTCACATCGCCACCGAAGCGTGCGACCTCGCGCACCATGCTCGCGCTGATGTACGTCGTGTCCAATGACGGTACCATGAACACCGTCTCGAGCCGCGGCGACAGGTGGCGGTTCATGAGCGCCATCTGATACTCGTATTCGAAATCGCTCACGGCGCGCAGTCCACGAATGATCAGATTGGCGCCGCGCTCGCGCGCATAGTCGACCAACAGTCCGCCGAAGCTCGACACTTCGACGCGCTCGTCATCGCCCATGGCTTCGCGAATGAGGCCGACGCGCTCCTCGATCGTGAACAACGGCTGCTTCGAGGAATTCGTCGCGACGGCGACGATGAGCCGGTCTACGAACTCGAGACTCCGGCGCATGAGATCTTCATGGCCGCGGGTGATGGGATCGAAGCTGCCGGCGTAGATGGCGACGCGCATTGCGGTGGGCGTTGGGCGGTGGGGTTGGGCGGTCAGGCTCGAAAGAAAGTAATCACCGTTCCACCATACTTGCGCCGCTCGCCGTCACCGGGCAAATGCTCGTTCACGCGGTGCTCCACACCGAAGATGTCGGCGAACGGTACCGCGAGCCACCGCTCCGCGAGCTGCGTCGCGAGACCGAGGTCGTACGGCGGATCAGCGAACGCCACGTCGTACGCGCGCGCGGCGAGCTTCTCGACGAAGGCCAGCGCATCGCCCCGATGAACGACCGCCTCGGGGCCGGCTCCCAGCGCTTGCGCATTGGCGCGAACGGCGGCGATGCTCTTCGGTGAGACGTCGACGAAGTCGACAACCTCGGCGCCCCGCGACAAGGCCTCGAGCCCGAGCGCGCCCGAGCCCGCGAACAAATCGAGCACGCGCGCCCCGGCGAGCCAGGGGTTCACGATGCTCATCCACGCTTCCCGCACGCGGTCGCCCGTCGGGCGCACGCGATCGTCCGACGGCGCGTCGATGCGCCGGCCACGCCACTTTCCCGCGACGATCCGCATGTGGCGCTCCGAGTCTCAGGAGCGAAAATCGGCGAGGCGAGCCTGCACGCGCGACTCGCCCTGATACTCGTCGCGCTCGAGACGATACGCGACGTCGATTGACAGTCCGACGTCGAGCTCCTTCGCGCGCGGCGCCATCCCCCACCCGAGCGCGACGAGCTCACGGCCATCGGCATGCAGGAGCACCTTGAGTCCGTCCTTGCCGACGACGCGCGGCGGTGCAGCGACCGTCACGCCGCGCGACACGAGCAGCGGCGACGGATTGCCCATGCCGCACGGTTCGATGTGCCGCAGCAACGACTCCAGCTCATCGGTCGCGTCGCCGAACGGCATCTCGAGATCGACGCGCAGTTCCGGCACGAGATCCTCTTCCGTGAGGCGCGAGCTCGCCACGTCGTTGAACCGCTTCGCGAAATCCGCAACCCGATCGGCCGCGATCGTCACGCCCGCCGCCGATCGGTGCCCGCCGAATCGCACGAACAGATCGCGACACTCCGACAGCCCGGCGTGCAGATCGAACGCGCTGATCGATCGGCCGGAGCCCTTGCCTTCCGCACCCTCGAGCGCGATGAGCACCGCCGGCCGGCCAAACTCTTCGACGATGCGCGACGCGACAATCCCGATCACCCCGGCATGCCACCCTTGCTCGGCCAAGACGATGCCGAACGTGGACGAGAGATCGAGCTCCTGCACCAGCGAGCACGCGCGATCGAGCGTCGCCCGATCGATCTCCTGCCGGCGCGCGTTGAGCTCCTCGAGCTCGCGCGCGATGGGATTCGCTTCGTGATCCGAGCTCGCGAGCATGAGGTGCACGCCGCGCAGCGCGCTGCCCAGACGGCCCGCCGCATTTAGTCGCGGAGCGAGAATAAATCCGACACGTCCCGCCGTCAGCGACTTCCCTTCCAATCCCGCGGCGCGAATCATGGCGCGAATGCCGGGGCGCTGCGGATCGTTGAGGAGCTTCAGACCATAGCGCACGAACACGCGATTTTCGCCGCGCAGCGGCGCCACGTCGGCGATCGTCGCGAGCGCGACCAGATCGAGCATCGCGTACACCGCGTTTTCATTTCCACCTACCGCGCGTGTCAGCGCGAGCGCGAGCTTGAACGCCACGCCCACCGCGGCCAGATCCTTGTCCGGCGAGGGACATCCCGGCCGCTTGGGGTTGAGCACCGCGAACGCCGGCGGTAACGGGCCGCCCGGCAAATGGTGATCCGTCACGATCACATCGATGCCCGACGCCTGCAGCTCGGCGATCGGCGCATGCGCGCTCGTGCCGCAGTCGCACGTCACGACGAGCTTCGCGCCACACTCGCGCGCCGCACGCACCCCCGCACTCGTGAGGTCGTAGCCGTCTTCCAGCCGCCGCGGAATGAACGGCACCGCATTGCCGCCGAGTGTCGTGAGCGTGCGCACCATCAACGTGGTGGAGCAGATGCCGTCCACGTCGTAGTCGCCGTGCACGAGAATCGTCTCGTTTTCGCGCAGCGCGCGCACCAGGCGCTCGCACGCGCGATCGAGATCCATCAGGCAGCGCGGGTCGTGCAGCTGGTCGAGCCGCGGACGCAGATACGCCTTCGCGTCGTCCGGCGCGCCGTAGCCACGAGCCGCAAGCAGCCGGCAGATCGGCGCAGGCAGCTTGAGCTCGTCCTGCAACCGCGCGACGACTGTGGCGTCGGGTTCTTCGGGGAGCAACCAGCGCGCGCGAGGACGGGCGCGAACCGCGGAGAGAGTCACGCGCGAAAGCTATCGGCCGTCAACAGCACCAACAACCATCATTCCGTTGCGTACAACATCACTCCGCATTCCTCACACACTTCGGTGCGCGAGCTGCCCGTCATCGCGGCGCGGCGCTGCAGCGGAATGACGGTGTCACAGTTTCCGCACGACTGTCCGTTGAGCGGATACACCGCATGGACGCGCTTGCGCGAACGAATCCGCTCGTACTGTGACAACAAGCTGCGCGGGACCTTCTCGACTTTACCCTGTCGCACGCGGCGCGCGGCGGTGAGCTGATTCTCGATCTCCTCCTGCTCGGTCGAGAGCGTCGCCTGCGCCTGGGCCTGCGCGCGTTCCAGCTCGTCCGCCTGCTGCTGTCGTTCGTCGACGATGCGGTGGGCTTCCTGCAATCGCTGCCCGATCGAGGCTAGCTCGCGCTCGTCTTCGTCGATCATGCGCTTCGCCTGCTCGAGCTGGGCGGTCGCGGCGGTCGCTTCGCGCATCGACGTGATGTTGTTCAGCGCCTGCTGATGCTTCTCGTGCAGCGCCTTGTGCTGCGCCACGCGCGTCGCGACGTCGGCGCGCCGCTTCTCTTCCGAATCCGCCGTCTGCTTGGCCTGTTGCAGTCCGGCCAGCGCCTTGTCGCGCTCCTTCGCCAGTGCATCGAGGCGAGGTCGCAACGCGGCCAGCTTCGTCTCGAGATCGTGAATGGTGAGATCGTCTTCCTGGACGGCCAGCAGTGCGACGACGTCTGAATGCACGTGAAAATCTCCGGGCTGAGCGAAAACGGTATCTACTAATCTACGAGATTATTGACGACTGCGAGTGAAGCCCTTCCAGCGCGGCTTGCCCAGCGCGTGCATCTCGGCGGCGAGACGCTGCTTCTCGGCGATCAGCGCATCCTTTTCCGCTTCCGGCGCCAGGGGCAGCAGTCGGTCGAGCTCGGACAACCGCGCGTCGATCTCCCGCGCGAGCAGCGAGTTGATACTATCGCCGATGACGCCCTCGGCGAGGTCGATTCCGCCATGCTCGTCCATCAACTCCTGCAACACCTCGGTCGCGTCGTCGTCGAGCCCCGCGGCGATCTCGTCGACCCCTTTGTCCGGATCGTCCGTCGTCAGCTCCTTGAAGATCGCCTGATATGCCGAATCGGCAAACGCGTCCGCGCCGATTCGTTCGGCCGCGGTCTCCACGAACCGCCGCTGATGCAGCAGCATTCGCACCAGCTCACGCTCGGCGCGAACGGCAACGGCCCTATGATCGACACGGCGGTCCTGGCGACGGACGGAGACCTCGGTCCCTTCGTCGGGCGGCGGTCCGCCGGTTTCGATCGGCGTTCGCCGTTCCCGCGGCGCGGTCGCGAGCTCGCGCACCAGCGCCTCGCGAGCGATGCCCGCGACTTCGGACGTCCGGGCGATGTACAGGTCGCGCAGCAGTTGATCGCTCGTGATGCGAATGGTCGGCAGCAGCTTGTCCAGCGCGGCGCGCTTCCGCCGGAGATCAGCGAACCAACCGCCGCGCTCGAGGAGTTGGATCTTCCGGTCGAAGACGTCGACGGATGCGGCGGCGGCTTTCTCGAATCCCTCGGCGCCGGACTTCGCGACGTACGTGTCGGGGTCCTCGCCTTCGGGCAGCGTGATGACCCGCGCATTCACGCCCGCCGCCAATAGCACATCGCCCGAGCGAAACGTCGCTTTCAGTCCGGCCTGATCGCTGTCGTACAGCAGGAAGACATTCGTCGTGTATTTCCGCACGAGCGCCGCTTGTTGTTCCGTCAGTGCGGTGCCGAGCGGCGCCACCGCCTCGGTGATGCCCGCGAGCATGAGGCGAATCGCGTCGAAGTACCCTTCGACGATGATCAGCCGATCTGCCTTCCGAATCGCCTGTTTCGCCCAGTTCAGACCATACAACAAGTTGCGTTTGGCGAAGACGTCCGACTCGGCCGAGTTGAGATACTTGGGCTCGCCCTCGCCGAGCACGCGGCCGCCGAATCCCACCACGTGACTCTGGATGTCGTAAATGGGGAACATGAGCCGATCGCGAAAGCGCGCGCGCGGCTCGGGGCGATCTTCGCTTGCCCTGAGCACACCGGCGGCGATCTGTCGGTCGTCGTCAAAGCCCAACGCGGCGAGCGCCTCACGCATCGCGTTTGGGTCGCGCGGCGCATAGCCGAGTCCGAATCGATCGGCCTCGTCGCGCGAGAGTCCGCGCGACGCGAGATAGTCGCGCGCGTGCTTCGCCGCAGGCGATTCCCAGAGCTGTGTCCGAAAGAAATCCGCCGCCGACGCGTTGACTTCCCAGAGCGGCTCGCGCCGGTCGCGTTCTTCGGTACGACGCGCGACCTCGTGCACCTCGACGCCGGACCGCGCGCCGACCCATTTCACCGATTCGACGAAGTCGAGCCCGAGATGCTTCTGCACGAACGTGAACACGTCGCCCGACTCGCCGCACTTGAAGCAGTGGTATCCGCGATCGGTCACGGCGAAGTTGGGATTCTTTCCGTGATGAAACGGACACGGTCCGCGAAAGCTGGTGCCGACGCGCTTGAGCTTCACGAATTCGCCGATGATCGAGACGATGTCCGACTCGTCACGAACGCGATCGACGACGTCGTCAGGAATCACGCGAACATCGCGAGCGTGACGCCCGCGCCGCCTTCGTTCCACGCGCCGAGCCGGAACTCGCGCACTCGCGTGTCCTTGCGCAACATTTCGGCGACGCGATCGCGCAACACACCGGTTCCCTTGCCGTGAATGATTCGGAGGCTCTTGAGATCCGCGCTCACCGCGGCATCGAGCGCCTGAAGCACAACCCCTTCTGCTTCGTCAGGCCGCAGCCCGCGCAAGTCGATCTCGGTGGGAACGTGCACCTCGGGAATGTCGCCTGTCCAGACGTTCACCAGCTCTTGAGGCGACTGGTCGCTGCGCGTGAGCGATTTCCGCGGCACGGTGAGCTTGATCGCACCCATCGCCACGATGGCGTCGTCATCGCGCAGCTCGAGCACGCGACCAATTTTTCCATCGAGAGTGCCGACTTCGACGGTGTCGCCGATAGAGACGGGCGTTGGGCGTTGGGCGATGGGCGCTTGCTGTCGGCGAGCGACGTTCGCTTCCTCGCGCTCGAGACGGTCGAGCTGAGCGCTTTGCTGCGCAGCCAGTTCTTCGGCGCGGCGGCGTGCCTCGCGACCGGCTTCTTCCACCGCCTCGGCGCTCGCCGCCTTGAGCGACTTGATCGTCTTGTCGATCTCGGCGCGCGCGTCGAGCAGATAACGTCGCGCGTCCTGGCGCGCGGACTTTTCGGCGACGCGTTCGCGCTCGCGCACGGTGCGTTCGCGCTTCGATACCTCGGCAATGCGTGTGCGCGCATCGTCGAGAATCTTCGCCGTCTCCGACTCGCGACGCTTCAACTCTTCGTCGCGCTTCTCCAATTGCTCGATGAGCGCCGCCACGTCACGTTCGTGCTGGGGCAATCGTTCTTCGGCGCGCGTGACGACCTGGGCGGGCAGGTTCAACCGCCGCGCGATCGAAATGCCGTACGATCGCCCTGGAATGCCTTTGATCAATCGATACGTCGGCGCGAGCGCCACGGCGTCGAACTGGAGTGACGCGTTCACGACGCCGTCGACTCGGCCGGCGAGCTCCTTGAGTGTTCCCAAATGCGTCGTGGCGACCGTCATCGTCCCGCGCGACGTCAGGTCCTCGAGAATCGCCCAGCCGAGCGCCGCTCCTTCGACGGGATCCGTACCGGACCCCAGCTCGTCGATCAGCACCAGAGAGTCGGCGGTCGCGAGGCGAAGAATCTCCGCGAGATTCTTGAGATGCGCGCTGAACGTCGAGAGGCTCGCTTCGATCGACTGTTCGTCGCCGACGTCCGCGAAGGCATTGTCGAACATCGGAATGCGACTCTCGGGGCCGACGGGAGCTGGAATGCCCGACTGCGCGAGCGCCGAGATGAGGCCGAGCGCTTTGAGCAGCACCGTCTTGCCACCGGTGTTCGGGCCGGAGACGAGCAGCGTTCGCTCGCCCGGCGACATCGCCAGATCGAACGGGACGACGTCCGCGCCCTGCGCGAGCAAGAGCGGATGCCGCCCATTATGAATCTCGAAACCCTCGCTCGCGCGCACGAGCGTCGCCGGCGCGCAGGCGTAGGTGTGACCAAACCGCGCGCGCGCGAAGAGCGAATCGAGCTCCACGAGCGCATCGAGCGCCGCGATGATCTCGGTGCGCCGCGGACGCAACTCGTCGGTGAGCGCGCGCAGGATACGCTCGACTTCCTCGAACTCGTCCGCCTCGAGCTCGCGCATGCGATTGCCGAACTGCACCGCGGCCGGTGGCTCGACGAACAGCGTACCGCCCGACGCCGAGGTGTCGTGCACGATGCCGCCGACGACCGTGTGCCCGCCGCGGCGCACGGGAATGACGAATCGCCCGTTGCGCATGGTGACGGACATGTCCGCGACGCGATGGTGTGGCTCGAGCCGCGACATCTCACGCTCGAGAATGCGAACGAGCTCGCCTTGCATGGAGCGCAGCTCGTTGCGAATGCGCCGCAGCGCAGGCGACGCGTCGTCCTTGACGGTTCCGTCCTCCTGCACAGTCCGTTCGATGCGCTCCTCGAGCGTCGGGAATGCAACGAGCGCGTCGATGAGCGGCGCGAGCACCGCGCGCACGATCGCCGCGCGCCTGGCATCGCGCAGGGCAAGCTGGGTGCGCCGGGAGGAACGCAGCAGCGTAGCGCCGGCGATCAGCTCCTGCCCGGTCCACATGCTGCCTTCGACGCGCAAGCGGCCGAGCGGTCCGCTCAGATCAGGGGTTGGGTCGGGATGCCATGGCTCGTCGCCCTGAATGGCGGAGCGCATCGCGGCGACGCGCGCGTGTTCGCGATCGAGCCAGTCGCGGTCGACGCTCGGCGACAATTCGCGTACGCGCGCGGCACCCGGGTCCGACGTCGCAAACCCGGCGACGACATCGAGGACCTTGGGCAGCTCGAGGATGGAGAGGGCGTGCGCGTTCATCACTGTAAAGCTGTCATCCTGAGCGCGAAGCGCGAAGGGACCTCCGTTCGCTGCGGCCAATCTGTCATCCTG
This sequence comes from Gemmatimonadaceae bacterium, assembly GCA_035606695.1. Classification (NCBI taxonomy): domain Bacteria; kingdom Pseudomonadati; phylum Gemmatimonadota; class Gemmatimonadia; order Gemmatimonadales; family Gemmatimonadaceae; species Gemmatimonadaceae bacterium. The sequence continues at coordinate 127,454 of DATNEW010000019.1, read as the reverse complement.
AACGAAGCGAAGGACCCCTGTCGCTACGGAGCGCTCTCCGCGACGCACAGGAGTCCTTCGGTCGCTATGCTCCCTCAGGATGACAGGGCTTACTGCTTCGCCAGCTCCTCGCGGACGATCGCGTTGATCGTTCCGCCTTCCGCGCGGCCCTTGAACTGGCCCATCACTTTGCCCATGACGGCACCTACGTTCGTGGCGCCGCCCTTGATGGCGGCGACGACCGCGGCGCGAATCTCGTCGGCGCTCACTTCAGCCGGGAGATACTTGCCGAGCGCCTCGACTTCCGTGCGCTCGGTGGCCGCGAGATCGGCCCGGCCACCCTTGTCGTACATCTCGATCGATTCGCGACGCTTCTTGATGCCTTTGCGCAGCACGTCGACGACGTCGTCGTCGGCGAGCGGGCGCTTCAGCTCGATCTCGCGATTGCGCACGTCGGCGATGATCGTGCCCAGGAGCAACACCTGACCCTTCTGCTGCGCTTTACGCGCGGTGTTCAGGTCGGACTGCAGCTGGTCGAGCAGTGGAGCCATTGCCGTTACAGCCTAGCCGTGACGGCTGCGACGATTCTTCCGGATGGCGGCATTCATTTTCCGCTTCCGGCGCTCGCTCGGCTTTTCATAGTGGCGGTGCTTGCGGAGATCGGACAGGATCCCAGCCTTCTCGCACTTCTTCTTGAACCGCTTGAGCGCGCGCTCAAAGTTCTCATCGTCGTGGATGATGACTTCCGACAAACTCGATTCCCCCCTTCGTGGCGTTGGTCGACGCCTGTTAAGTATGGATAGCCGTGTAACTTACCTGGCGAAGGCGACGGTTGTCAACGGGCGTATGGGCGTATGGGCGTTACCCGGGCGGCCAACCCATGTCCCGGCCGCCCAAAAGGTGCAGATGGATGTGGAACACCGTCTGGCCGGCCGCTCCATTGGTGTTGATCACGGTCCGGTAGCCCGACTCGGCGATCCCTTCCGCCCTGGCGATCTCGGCCGCAATGAGCGACAGACGGCCGATCATCGCCGCGTCCTTCGCGTCGTTGAGCGACGCGACATGCTCGCGCGGCACCACCAGCACGTGCACCGGCGCCTGCGGGTTGATGTCGCGAAACGCGATGCAGTCCGCATCCTCCCGAACGAGCTTCGCGGGGATCTCGTGGCGTACGATGCGGCAGAAGAGACAGTCGTCGGCCATTCGTTAGTCCTCTCTAACTATTTGGTCCTTCAAACCATTAGCCGAGGCTAACGATTTTGCGCGCAGGCAGGCGACGGCGGCGATGCCCGCCGTCTCGAACCGCAGCGTCGTCGCCGCGAGCGCCGTCGGCCGCCACCCGTTGTTGCGCAAGCCGGCCAGCTCCTCGGGCGTGAACCCACCCTCCGGGCCGAACGCGACCGTCATCGCCAACAGCGCACCCAGTCCGGCGATACCGCCGCCGTTCACGTCGAGTACCAGCGGCAACGCATCGGACGGCAGATCGATCGCATTGGGCTCGGTGTCGTCGAGCAGTTTCGGCAGCCATGCCCCGCCCGACTGCTCGAGCGCCGAGATCATGCGAGCGCGCAACTTGGCGCGAAACGCATCGCCCTCGCCGCGTGGAGACACGCTCATCGATCGAGTCCACCGCACGGCCTGCCAGCTCGAAAGCCCAAGCTCCGTCGTCTTCTCGGCCAGCCACAACATGCGCTCGCGATCGGCGATGGGGACGCGGAGATGGATGGAGCGCGGCGGGGACACTGCCTCCGTTCGCGCGATCGTCGCTATGCAGCTCGATTTCGCGATCGTATCGAGCGTGGCGTCGGCGAGCGTGCCGGCGCCGTTCGTGAGGCGAACGGGATCACCTGGCTGCAATCGCTTGACGCGCGCGTGATGCGCGACGCTGTCCGGCAGCTCGACGGTCGTGCCTTCGTCGAGCGCGCCGTCCGCGTAGAAGGTCGCTACCGGCGCGCGATCATCGCGCTCCACCAGGCGTCCTCGGAATCCTCGTCGACGATGCGCCAACCGCCGTCCCCGAGCACGCGCTGCATCTCCTCACGTTCCGCCAGGAGAATGCCGCTCAGAATGGCGTGACCGTCATCACGGAGCGCCAGCGAGATCACCGGCAGGAGCTCGGTGAGCACCGACGAGATGATGTTCGCGAGCACGAGATCCACCGGCGCGACGAGTGGAAGCAATGTCGCGGCATTGCCCTCGATCACGCGCACGCGATCGCGCACGCCGTTGCGCTCCACATTTTCTTCCGCATTGCCGATCGCGTCCGGATCGATCTCGATCGCGGCCGCGTGCGCCGCACCAAGTTTGACCGCGGCGATCGCCAGCACCGCGCTGCCCGCTCCGAGATCGGCGACGTGCTCGCCGCCGCGTATGAGCTTTTGCATCAGGCGAATGACGCCGCGCGTCGTGGCGTGCTCGCCGGTCCCGAACGCCATCGCGGGTTCGATCACGATGGTGCGCGCCAAGTCGCGCCCGTCGGCAAGCCACGGCGGCACCACTGTGAGCGCGCCGAGCTCCTGCGCGCGAATGCTCTTCTTCCACTGCTCGGACCAATCCACGTCGGGCAGCGGCTCGGTGTCGACGCGGACGTCGTCGCTCACCGCGAGCGCGGCGCAAGCGAGGCCGTTGGCCGTTTCCTGGTCGGGTACGTGCGTGATGAGCGCGTCACCCAGCTCTTGAATGCCTTGCGCGCCCGCATGGAACAACGCCGCCATCACATCGTCGCGACGCGCGCCGGGAGCAACGCGAACGGTTACCCACCCGGCATCGCCGGTCACGCGCCGAGGGCTTCTTTCATCTTCGCCCAGAAGCCCTTGCCGCGGCCGTCGACCGGCACGCCGGGCTGCAGTTCGTTGAGTCGCGCGAGAAGGTGTTTTTCTTCGTCCGTGATGCGATCGGGCGTCCAGAGCTGCACGCGAACGTGCAGGTCGCCGGTGCCGTTCGCGTTCACTCGCGGCAATCCGCGCCCGCGCAAGTGGAACACGTGACCGCTTTGCGTGCCGGCGGGTACGGTAAGCATCGTGTGTCCCGCGACGGTGGGCGCGCTGAGCTCCGCGCCCAGCACCAGCTGCGGGTACGTCACGAGCATCTCGGTATAGAGATCCTCGCCGTCGCGCTCGAAGCGCGGATCGTCCGCCACCTCGAACAACACGTGAATGTCGCCGCGCGGACCGCCGCGCGTGCCCGCGTTGCCCACGCCGCGCAGCGTCATGTACTGGCCCGTCGCGACGCCCGCCGGAATCTGCACCGTGACCTCGCGGTCGACGCGCATGCGTCCCTCGCCGCGACACTTCTTGCACGGCGTCTGCACGATGCGCCCTTCGCCACGGCACGTTGGACACGGCGCCACGGTTACGAACTGCCCGAAGAACGAGCGTTGCGCTCGGCGTACTTCGCCGTGGCCGGCGCACGTGCGACAAACCTCGGACTTGGATCCCGGCTCGGCGCCCGTTCCCTCGCACTTGTCGCAGGGATCGAGAAGTTTAATGACGATTTTCTTATCGGCGCCGGTCGCCACTTCGGCGAGCGTCAATGGAATCGTGACTTTGACGTCCGGGCCGGAGCGCGGACCGTTCCCGCCGCCGCCACCGGCCTGCCGGCCGAACAGGTCGTCCAGGCCACCGAAGCCGCCGAAGTCGCGCATGAAAATGCCGAGCGCTTCGGAGAGATCCACGTGGTGGAACCCACCCGCGCCGCCGCCGCGCAATCCCGCCTCTCCGTAACGATCGTACGCGGCGCGCTTCTGTGGATCGCGCAGCACGTCGTACGCCTCGGTGATTTCCTTGAACCGCTCTTCGGCTTCCTTCGCGCCGTTGTTCCGGTCCGGATGGTACTTCATCGCGAGCCTGCGATAGGCCTTCTTGACGTCGTCGTCGGACGCGCCGCGCTCGACCTCGAGTACCGCGTAATAGTCGGCCATGCGTCCTTACTCCAGCAGATCGCTGAGCAATCGCGAGGTATGACTCACGAGTGCGATGACTTTTTCGTAGGGCATACGCGTCGGCCCGATCACGCCAATCACGCCGGCGAGCGAACCCACATGATACTCGGCCGTGACGACCGTGAAGTCCTCGAGGCGCGGATCGTCGTGCTCGGCGCCGATGGTGATCGAGATGCCGGGCGCCTGGCCGCGCTTGCGAATCGCTTCGCCAAGTTCCTGCGGGGTCTCAGTCAACGCGAGCAGACGGCGCATGCGATCGGCTCCGGCGAACTCCGGCTGCTCGGCGAGCACGGAGGCGGCGCCGAGCACGACGTGTTGCGGTTCGGCCAGTGGCATTGCCGCGTCGAACAACTGTCCGCCTTCCTGAACGAAGATGTTGAGCAGCTCCGCCGAGCTTGCGTCGCCACCGGCGTCGCGCAGACGCGAGCCGAGCGACGAGCGAATCTCGCCGAGCGTGAGGCCGGCCAGGCGCTCGTTGAGCACCGCGGTGACGGCGCTGAGCGCACTGTCGGCGATCTCGCCCGAGACTTCGACGAACACGGTGCGCACCACGCCGCCCTCGAGCGACAGCACCATGAGCAATCGCTCGGTGCTCACGCGCACGAGCTCCAGGCGGCGAAGGACGGAACGATCGAGCCGTGGTCCAAGCGCGACGCCAAGTTCGTGCGTGAGCACGCCGAGTGTTTGCGCGGCGCGGCGCAGAATGATTTCGATGGGCGAGCCGCCGTTGCCGCCGGTAAGCTGCTCTGTGATTCGATCTGTTTCGGACGGGCGAATCGGCGGAAGGCCCAGAAGCGAGTCGACATAGGCGCGATACGCCTTGTTCGTGGGAACGCGCCCGGCGGAGGTATGGGGATGGAAGAGGAATCCTTTCTCTTCCAGATCACTCATCGTGTTGCGGATGGTCGCGGGCGACACCCCGAGCCCGAAGCGCCGCGACAACGTCCGCGACCCGGCGGGCTCGGCGGTTTCGACGTAGCTGCGTATTACCGCTTCAAGTACGCGGCGCTCTCGTCGGCTGAGCTCCTCGGATTCCATAACTTCAAAGCTAGTAACGACTTCGGACGTGTGTCAAGTCGGCAGCGAGGCTGTCGAGACGAAGCCAACCCAGGGGTGTGAGCACGATGCGCTCGCCATCCACGATGCGCGCCCATCCCGCGTCGATCCACGGCCTCACGTGCGCGAGTTCCGGGCCCGAAACGTTCAGGCCGGACGTGGTCCTTAGGCCAAGATACACCGACTCCGCCACGCGATTGGCCTCGGTGAGCTGCTCCGATTCCTCGAGCGGGTCCTGGCGGTCGTTCAGACGGTGCACCCAATCCGCGTACGCGCGCGTGTTCCAGCGACGCCTGCCGCCGTCGAATTCATGCGCCGACGGTCCGAGGCCCGCATACGGGCTGCCAGTCCAATACGCGGCGTTGTGTCGCGCGTGACGGCCGGGCAGACCGAAATTAGAGACTTCATAATGCTCGAATCCCGCCGCGGCGAGCGCGTCATGCGCGAACAGGAATTCGGATTCATATCGTTCTTCGGGAGATTCCACGACGTCGCCGCGGCTATGCCAGCGCCCGAGCGGCGTATGCGATTCGATGGTGAGGCCATAGAGGGACAGGTGCGACGGCTCGAGCGCGAGCGCATGTTCGATGTCGCGCTCCCACGAACGTTCCGTGCGTTCGGGGAGCGCAAAGATCAAGTCGAGCGAGAGGTCATCGATGCCGGCCGCGCGCGCGGCGTCCACCGCGCGATCGATCGCGGCCGCGTCGTGGGTGCGGTGCATCCACGACAAGGCGCTGTCGTCGAACGACTGTGAGCCGATGCTGAGCCGGTTGATGCCGGCGCCGCGCCACAGCGCGACCGTCTCGCGATCGATATCGTCCGGATTCGCCTCGAGCGTCACCTCGGCGGCCGGTGCGAGATCGATGCGGCCGCGGAGCAGCTCGAGCATGCGCGCGACACCAGCGCCGCCCAGACGAGAGGGAGTGCCGCCGCCGAAGTAGAGGGAGTCCACGATCCACGGCCCCGCATCGTGGTAGCGGAGATCGAGCTCCGCCTTCAGCGCGGTCAGATACTCGTCGACGGGCACGTTGCGGCGGACCGCAATCGCGAAGTCGCAGTACGAACAGCGGCGGGCGCAAAACGGTACGTGAACGTAGGCGTGTCGAGGGGGCACCTTTCTAATATGGCGGGGCGCCGACACCGCCCGCCCCTCTACCGGCGGCGAATCTCACCCGTCAACGCACACTCGACGACTCCGCGCAGCTCCAGCCCCGTGATCGCGCTCAGACACTCCGCCACCGGCAGCGCCGAGCGTGCACACAGCTCGTCCAATGATGCGGCGCCGGCCGCGAGTGCATCCCACACCTGACGTTCGGTCGCGCTGTCGACGTCGATCGTGCCCCGCTTTTGTGGCGACAACCCCGCGAGCGTGAGCGCGTCATCGATCGATGCAATGACCTGCGCGCCTTCGCGCAGGTAATGATTCGACCCTGCGCTCTGTGGTGAATCGATCGGTCCCGGCACCACCGCAACCGTGCGGCCCAGCGCCTCGGCAAAGTCCGCGGTCTTGAGCGCGCCGCTCTTGAACGGCGCTTCGACCACGATCGTCAGGCGCGCGAGCGCGGCGATCAACCGATTCCGTTTCACGAAATGGTGCTTCATCGACGGCGCGCCCGGCGGCATCTCCGAGAGGAGCAGTCCTCGCTCCGCGATTTCCTGATACAGTCCGCGGTGCGCGCGCGGATATGCCACGTCGACGCCGTTACCAAGGACGGCAACGGTGCGGCCGCCGGCTTCGAGCGCGGCGCGGTGAGCCGCGCCGTCGATGCCCAGAGCCATCCCGCTCACGACGCATGCACCACCGCGCACGAGCGCCGCTACCAGATCGTGTGTGACGCGCAGGCCGTAGCTCGTGGCCCGGCGCGTCCCGACGACCGCGACGACCGGATCGCGCAGTGTCGCGAGATCGCCGATCGCCCAGACCAGCTGCGGAGCGTCTTCGAGCTCGCGCAGACGTTCGGGATACTCAGGGGAGTGGCGCGGGATCGTCGCGACGGACACTGGCTTTCTTCATGTCGAGAAGGCGTGACCACCACGCGGCGAGCAGCGGCTCGAGTCCGGTCCGGCCCGCGGCGCTGATGGCGTAGATGCCGAACGCGTCGGGCGCTTCGATCGGGGGTGGTTCATCGTCGCCCAGGAGGTCCATCTTCGTGAAGACCACGCAGTGCGGCTTCTGCGCGAGCTCCTCGGAGTACGACTCGATCTCTCGACGCAGCTGATCGTATTCGACCTGCCAATCCATGGCGTCCACGGGGATGAGAAACGCCAGCAATCGTGTGCGTTCGATGTGCCGCAGGAATTGCAGCCCCAGTCCGCGCCCTTCGTGCGCGCCTTCGATGATGCCCGGAATGTCGGCGACGACGAACGTGCGATTGTCCGAAAGCTGGACGACGCCAAGGTTGGGGCTGAGCGTGGTGAACGGGTAGTCGCCGATCTTCGGCCGCGCGGCGGAGATCACCGAGAGGAGCGTCGACTTGCCGGCGTTCGGCTGTCCGACGAGACCGACGTCGGCGATGAGCTTGAGCTCCATCTCGAGCGTGCGCGTTTCGCCGTCTTCGCCGGGCTGGTATTCGCGCGGCGACTGATGCGTCGCCGTGACGAAGAACGAATTGCCCTTTCCGCCGCGGCCACCCTTCGCGACCACGATGCGCTGGCCGTCGTCGAGCACCTCTCCAATCAATTCGGATGTTTGGAGATCTCTAATGATCGTTCCGATCGGCACCGGCAGCACCACGTCGATGCCCGAGCGGCCCGTCTTGTTGTTGCCCGATCCATGGTCGCCGGCGGGCGCCGTCCACGTGTCGCGGTACGTGTAGTCGAGCAGCGTCGACAAATTGCTGTCGCCGACGACGATGACGTCGCCGCCGCGGCCACCCTCGCCGCCGTCCGGGCCACCCATGGGCACGAACTTCTCGCGGCGAAACGAGACGATGCCCGAGCCCCCGTCGCCCGCCTTGACGTTGACCACTACACGATCGATGAACATGCGCTCATTTGCCTCGGACGCGCGCCCACAACAGTTGCACTGCGCGGGCGTGCTCGGATCCCAAAAGGTCGGCGAGTGCCACGATGGCGTCGTCGATGATTTCTGGCTGCACGCCGACGTTGAGGGCGCCGTGCAAATGTGAATGCAGCTGCCGGTCCTGATGCGCGGCGGCGCACGCCGCCACGATGCAGAGCTCGCGCCGCGGTAAGTCGAGCCCGGGGCGCGACAATACTTTGCCGTAGCCTTCGGTGATCATCCACTCATCCAGCCGTGGATGCAGGTGTCGAATGTTCTGGCGCAGCCGGTCGTACATCGCGCCGTACACGGCGTGACAGGTCGCTTCACCGTCGCGTTGCCATGCATCGGCATCGATCGACTCGCCGGCAGACGTCTCGGGCTCAGGATTCCATTTCCGCCATTCCCGCATGGCGTTGAGCGCGCGCGGAAAACCGGCGAACAAATACGTTTGCAAGAGCAGCTCTTCGACGTGCACGCGCGGAACCACGCCGGCGGCACGAGCAAGGGCATCGCGAATCTGATCATCGGGTCCCGCCGTGACGATGGCCGATAGTCGAACGAGCGCGCGAGTCGCGTCGTCGAACACGCGCAACGTTTCACCCGGCGAAGAATTCCGCGTCATCGTATCCCGGCGCGGCGGATCGAAAGAGCTCAGAGGGTGTGGCTCACGAGGCGAGGCGCACTTCGCCGACGACTTCGCCGCGCGTGTTGCGCAGCGGCCGGCGGAGAAACTCCTCGAGCCGCGGCGGCAGGGTGTTCGGCAGAACGTCGAAGAGCTGCAGGATGCGCAACACCGCGGGAAACTGCGCCCGTTGCGCGCCGTCGTCGACTTTCACGGCGAAGCCGATCCCCAGATCGGGCACGGCCACCGAATGCACTCCCTCAGCGCCGATCTTCGCCACCACTCGGCCCTCACTCTCCTCGATCAGCACCGTGTCGAATCGATCCGTGCCGCCGATGAGGAACGGACGCGTGCTGATGGCGTGCACCACGCGCGTCGGAACCTCTTCCTGGGCGCGCACCGCGCGCGCCAGACGCGACCAAGCGCGCGCCATGTGCTCGAGTGGGAGCGCGAAGGCGACGACACCGCAGCCGTCGACGGCTTGACCGACGTCGGACTCGGGCAAGCCGGACCACGCGGCAACCGCCTGAAGACAGCAGCGCTGCACCGGATGATCGCGGCGCTCGTAACCATAGGTATGCCAGCCCGCGGTTTGCGCGCGCGCCAACATTGCGGCGTGCTTCCCGGAGCAGTTGTTGTGCAGGCGCGTGAGGCGCGCGCCGGATTCGCGCAGCAACTTGATGCCGCGCGAGGAAAGCGGGTCGTGCGGCCCGCAGGCGAGATCGCCTTCTTCGAGACCGATGTCGTTCAGCATCTCTTGCGCGAGGGCCACGTGCTCAGGTTCACCGCCGTGCGACGCGCAGGCGAGCGCGAGTTGGTCGTCGCCCCAACGAAGCTCGTCGAAACCGCCGGCCTCGATGAGCGGCATGATTTGAAACGGCTTGGCGCATGAGCGCCACGAGCTCACGATTGACGTGTCGTGCGCCGAGGCGATGAGGCGGTCCCCGTCGCCGACGACCGCGGCATGAACGCGATGCCGCGACTCGATCTGTGAGCCGCGTGTGGCGACAACGTCGACTTCAAGGCTTCTCATGTGGTGGTGCCTGTCCCGCGCTGCACGAGGAAGTCGTCGACGGCAGTGACGACTTTCGTAAACTAATCGGACAGTTGCCGCTGTTGGGTAGCCCCCAGCGAAGCGGTCACGGGCGTCGCGCGCGCCGCGGTGAAGATGCCCGCGAAGATCAATGCGCCGCCGATGAGCGTCGCCATGCCGGGGAGCTCGCGAATGCCCGGCAAGATCGCGGCGAGGATGGTTGCACCCACCGGTTCACCGAGCAGTGTGAGATTCACGACATAGGCGGGCATGAACTTGAGCGCCCAGTTGAATCCCGTATGGCCAAGCAGCATTGGGCCGATCGCGAGCGCGGCGAAAATGGACAGCTCGCGCGGCGGCTGCGAGATGACCGGCGCCCGCGCGACGAGCGCGAACACGATCAACATCACGAACGCGGCACCGTACACCAGACCGACGTAGGGCCAGAGGTCGAGCGTCGCGCGCAGCCGCCGGCCCGCGACGAAGTAGCATGCACCGCTCACCGCGCCGACGAGCGCGAGGACGTCGCCGACAAGCGCGCGACGATCAGCTGGCGCGAGCGACGATCCGAATGCGGGTGACGCGACGACCGCCGCGCCGATCATCCCGATAGCGATGCCCGTCCACTGCATGCGCGTCGGTGGTTCGCGGAGCAGCGTGACCGAGAGAATCGCGACGATCACCGGTTGCATGTTCACCAGCACGACCGACGCCGCGACCGTCGTCATGCTCACGGACGCATTCCACGACCAGAAATGCACGGCGAGCATCGTCCCCGCGCCGAGTGCGATCGCCAGGCTCCTGGTGTCGAGCCGGCGCCACTGCCGCCAGGATCCGGTGGCGGAGAGCGCGATGGCGATGATGACGAGCGAGAATCCGATTCGCCAGATCGCGATGGCGAGCGGATGCGCGTGTGACAACCGAACCAGTGGCCCGCCGAACGAGATGCCGGCGAGCGCGAGAACGAGGACGAAGCGTCGGATGCGGAATTCCGAACGGAGGTGCGAAGCCGAGCCGAGGAACGATGAACGAGGGACTCACCCTCTACACATTACTCATTTCCGGCACAACACGCAGATCGCGCCGCGCATGTACTTCTGCGGATTTTTCCGCACGTCGTCCAGGATCGCCTGCACGTCCGTCGTCAGCTTGTTGACGCGGTCGTACAACGTCTGATCGGTGAGCAGCTTCCCGATGTTGCCATTGGGATCGGCGATCATCTTCGACAACGAGTCGCCGGCGCGCGCCATGTTCACGAGATGCACATAAATCGAATCGTCGCGCAGCAGATGGCCCACCGTTCCGTTCTTGTCATTGAGCGCAATCACGAGCGAGTCGGCCGACGTGATCACCGACACGAAGCGGTTGTAGAGCGTCGGATCGTCGAGCAGCTTCGCGAACGTGCCGTTCGGATTCTCGAATCGGTTCAGCATGCTGTTCGCCCGGCCCATCGTGCCCAGGAACTGGTCGTACAGCGCGCGATTGGTCATGAGCTGGCCGATCGTTCCCTTTCCTTGCACGATGCCGCCCGTGATCTCCCGCAGATCGTGCGTGAGGTCGACCATGTCGCTGACGGCGCCGGCCGCCTGCGTGAGCACCGCTTCGTAGTCGAGCGACGGCGCGACCGGAATCGTATCGCCGGGCTTGAGCGCACTGTAGCGCGGCGTGCCCGTGGAGATGTCGATGACCTTGTCGCCGAGCAAGCCGAGGGTCCGCACCTTGGCCTTCGAATCGGCGCGCACCTGCGGCTCGAGCGCCTGGTCGATGGCCATCGTCACTTTCAGGTTGCGCGTCGTGTCGTTGTCGACGGGCAGGAACGTGATCGACTTGATCGTGCCGGCGAACTGTCCGGCGACGAAGACCGTGCCGCCGGTACGCAATCCGTTGGCGTTCGGCAAATACGCAACGAGCTCGTACCGCTTCGCGAACAGATTCGCGGCTTGCCCGAGCTTGTAGATCGCGACCGTGAGCACAGCGAGGGCGACGAGAATGACGGCGCCCACCTTGAGCTGATCCCACGTGATGAACGAGGAGCGTTTCACGAGATCTTCCCCCGGGCATTCCGACCGGAGGTGCGAAGCGCCGAAGGGAGGAGCGATGAATAGTTCATGCCTAGGATCCGCCCAGGAAGTCTTGAATGTATCGATCCTCGCTCGCCGTCATCTCCTCCGGCGTTCCGAAGAACGTAATGTGCCGGTCATGCAACAGCGCGACCTTGCTCGCCATGCGGAATACGGAGCGGATATCGTGCGAGACGACGATGCTCGTGACGCCCAGCTCGCGCTGTAACTTCAGGATGAGGCGGGTGATCGTGCCGGTGGTCAGCGGGTCCAGGCCGGACGTCGGCTCGTCGTACAACATGATTTCGGGATTGTTCGCCATCCCGCGCGCGATGCCGACGCGTTTGCGCATTCCCCCTGATAACTCGGACGGGAATTGCTCCATGACGCGATCGGCGTCGAGATCGACGAACTCGAGCTTCTCGCGCACGCGCGCCTCGATCTCATCGTCGCTCAATTTTGTGTGCTCGCGCAACGGGTAGGCGACGTTCTCGAACACCGACATCGAGTCGAAGAGCGCCGCGCCCTGAAACACCATGCCCATCTTTTGGCGTCGCTCGAGGGCTTCCTCGAACGTGAGTGGCGTGATATCGTCGCCGTCGATGAGCACTCGGCCCTTATCGGGGACGAGCAGGCGGAGAATCAACTTGAGCGCGGTCGATTTACCCGTGCCCGATTCGCCGACGATGCAAATCGTGTCACCCTCGCACGCGGCGAGCGAGACGTCCTCGAGCACCGGAACGTCGAAGGCGAGCGAGACGTGATCCAGTTCGACAATCGCGCGATCTGACTTCTGTGACTTCGCGGCGCGGTCATTCGCCCCTGTAGGGTCGTTGCGCTCCTCGCGCTCCTCGCGTTCTTCCCGCTCCTCACGCTCGTCAGTCTCGAGCTCGGTGCGAATTGCCTTCCGAACCGCGGAGGGCCGATCGCCGGACTGACGCCGGTCCGAGTCGCGCCGCTCAGCCATACGACAGCACCGACAGCAGGATCTGCGTGATGAAATAGTCGACGATGAGAATGAGAATGCTCGTCGTCACGACCGTGCGTGTGGTGCTGTGGCCAACGCCTTCCGTACCGCCGGTGGTGCCGAGCCCGAAGTAGCATGCGGTGATGGCGATCAGCCCGCCGAAGACGAACGGCTTGGACAAGCCCTGCACGAAATCGTTGGGGATGTAGCGGAGCGTGAAGCCGTCGTTCGCGATCTGATCCCACACCGTGCGCCAGTACTGAGTGGTCGGCAACCCGATCACGAACGAAGCGATGATGTTGCCGCCGATGATGCCGACGAAGTCGTTGATGATCGTGAGCACGGGCAGCATGATGAGCGCCGCCAGCACGCGCGGCGTGACGAGCTTCTTGATCGGATCGGTGCCAAGCGTGTTGAGCGCGTCGATCTGCTCGGTCACCCGCATGGAGCCGAGTTGCGCGGCGATGCCCGAGCCGACGCGCCCGGCGACCATGAGGCCGGCCAACACGGGACCCAGCTCGCGGATCATCGACGCGGAGACGAGATTGCCGATGTACATCGTCGCGCCGAATGTCTTGAGCTGTACAGAGGACTGAAGGGCCAACACCATGCCGGTGAAGAGGCCCGTCAGCAGGACGATGCCCAGCGACTTGACGCCGATCTCGTCCATCTGCTGAATGGTGTCCTGCCCGTAGAACGGGCGCGCGAAGATGAAGCGCAGGGACTTGCCGGCGAGGACGAAGTACTCCTGAAGGGTCAGGACTTTCGACTTCGCGGCGTCATTCAGCCGTGTGAGGAATGCGGGCAAAGGGGTGGGGGTGGTTCGGTCGGGGGTCGAGCGACGGTCGAGTCCGTAGGGGGCAAGCCCTGTGCCGGAGACAACCATTCGGTTGACCTCGGATCGCGGGCCGCTAGGTTGTGCCGCCATGCCCCGTTCCCTCTCCCGCGACCGGCTCACCGCGCTTCTGACCGCGGCCGCGGAACGCCGGGTCGCCGTCGTCGGCGACGTGATGCTCGACGTGTACCTCCGTGGCGACGTCGAGCGGATCTCGCCCGAAGCGCCGGTGCCGGTGGTCCGCGTCCGCGACCGCCGATACGCGCTGGGCGGCGCCGGCAACGTGGCGCAGAACGTTCGGGCGGTCGGTTCCGAGTGCGACCTCGTCGCCGCGATCGGCGACGACGCCGGCGGCAGGCAACTCTGCACCATGCTCGGGGAGGTTGCCGCGAGCACGTCGTCGCTCGTCACGGTGGATCGACCGACCACCACGAAAACGCGCATCGTCGCGCGGTCGCAGCAGGTGGTGCGCGTGGACGAGGAGGAGGACACGGATCTCGATGGCGACGAGGTCGAGCGGCTGCTCGACGCGGTTCGACGAGCTGTGGCGTCGTCCGATGCGCTGGTGCTCGAGGACTACAACAAGGGCGTGCTCGTGCCACGCGTCATCGAGGCGTCGATGCAGGCTGCGCGAGAAAAACGCATTCCGATCGTCGTCGATCCCAAGTACCGAAATTTTTTTCTCTATCGCGGCGCGACCATCTTCAAGCCCAACCGCCGCGAGCTCGAAGCCGCACTCGGCGCCGACGTTGATCTGGAACATCCCGAGGCCCTGCCGGCGACGTTCAGTCGGTTGGGCGTCGAGCACCTGCTGCTCACCCTGGGCGAGCGCGGCATGGCGCTCATTTCGGCGGGTGGTCAGATCAAGAATGTGCCGACCGTCGCGCGCGAGGTGTATGACGTGGTCGGCGCCGGCGATACGGTGACGGCGTATCTGGCGCTCATGCTCGCCGCCGGCGGCTCGGCGACGGAAGCGGCGATCATCGCGAACTTCGCGGCCGGGGTGGAAGTCGGAAAGCTCGGCGCCGCGACGGTGTCGCCCGAAGAGGTGCTCGACGCGTACGACGCGTTCATGGCGAGCTGAATGGTCGTGCGCTACACTTCACGCCGTTCGCCGTTTGCTGCCGGTTCGGTCCCGTAGCTTAGTTGGTTAAAGCAGCGAACTCATAATTCGACGATCGCAGGTTCAAGTCCTGCCGGGACCACGTTAGATTTTCAGACCTCGGGAGCGTAGCTCAGCTGGTTAGAGCGCTGCTTTCACACAGCAGAGGTCCACGGTTCGAGTCCGTGCGTTCCCATTTGCACTTGTGTCATCCTGAGCGAAGCGAAGGACCCCTGTCTCAGCGGAGCGCGTTCTAGTGCTCCTCCGTCGGGACGGGGGTCCCTCGACTTCGGCGCTACGCGCCTTCGCTCGGGATGACAATGACAAGAGGCGGAGCGCTACGCGCCTTCGCTCGGGATGACAATGACAAGAGGCGGAGCGCTACGCGCCTTCGCTCAGGATGACACCTCGGCCCCGGCTCGACGCAGGCGGCCAGCCAACGCGTCGTCGACCCGCGCCTCGACCAGCAGCCGATCGCCGTCCATCCGCTGATCCAGGACTTCGCCGTCCCGGTGAATCTCGGCCAACATCTTTCCGTCCGCCGGCGACATGCGAATGGTCGTTAGCGGGCGCCGCGCGCGGATCGACGTCGCGAGTGCGCGACGCAGGGGATCGAGCCCGCCCTCCGTCACCGTCGACACGAACACCGACTTCGGCACGAGTGTGCCGATCCGCTCCTGCAGCGCCAAAAGATCGTCATGCTGCAGCAGATCGATCTTGTTGAACACGAGTAGTTTTTGCGTGCTGTTCACCTCGAGCTCGTCGAGCACCTGATCGACGACCACGCGCTGCTCCTCCCACGTCGCCGAGCTCGCGTCGATGACGTGCAGCAGCAAGTCGGCTTCGCGCGTTTCCTCGAGCGTCGCTCGGAACGACGCGACGAGATCGTGCGGCAGCTTCCGAATGAAGCCGACCGTGTCCGTGACCAGCACGTGGGCGCGATCGCCGAGATCGACGTCGCGCGTCAATGGATCGAGTGTCGCGAACAGCCGGTCCTCGACGAACACGTCCTGTCCGGAGAGCGCGCGGAGAATCGACGACTTGCCCGCGTTGGTGTACCCGACGAGCGAGGCCTTGAATTCGTTCTGCCGCGACTGGCGTTGAATCGCGCGGCCGCGCTGCACGTCGGCGAGCCGCTCGCGCAGAATCTTGATGCGATGGTTGATCAGGCGGCGGTCCGTCTCGAGCTGGGTTTCACCGGGTCCGCGCATGCCGATGCCACCGCGGAATTTCTCGAGGTGGGTCCACATGCGCGTGAGGCGCGGCAGCATGTACTCGAGCTGCGCGAGCTCCACTTGCATCTTCGCCTCCGCGGTCCGCGCCCGCGTCGCGAAGATGTCCAGAATCAGCTCGGCGCGATCCATCACGCGCTTGCCGAGCGCATCTTCGATGTTCTTGCCCTGGCTGGGGCTCAACTCGTCGTCGAAGATGACGAGCGTCGCCTGCAGTTCGTTCACACGCTCGCGGAGCTCGTCGAGCTTGCCCGAGCCGAGATAGGTGCGCGGATCGGGGCGGTCGATCTGCTGCGTCAACTCGCCGACGACGACGGCGCCCGCGGTGTCGGCCAGCTCCTCGAGCTCGCGCAGATGTTCGCCGACGGCGCGGCGCGCGCCCGGACGTTTGAGCGGCGCGCCGACCAGCAACGCCTTCTCGACCGGCGGCGTGACAGCTATCAAATCGCGGCTTATGTGAGAATCCTCATGGTGTCATTCCGAACGAGCGTCGCGACCGATTACCGCGCCACGCCGGTCGCGGTAAAACGACCCGTCGTCGAATACGGCACCGTGAAGTTACCCAGCCCCGACCCGACCGTCACGTCGCCGAGCACGTGATAATTCACCGCGCCCGTGTTCAACAGCGCGCGTCCCGCCGCGCCGATGCCCGCGTACGTGAAGTTCACCGGAATCGTGACGATCGTCGAATCCTTGCTCTGCACCGTCGCGCGCGTATCGAGCGCTCCGTTCGCGACGGTCACGCTGTCGCCCGCGAGATTCACGCGGTAGTTCAAATGCGTGGCATCGAGCCGGAAGCCGTTGGGATTATACACCGAGAGCTGCACGTCCAGGGAACCGCCGGTGAGTCCCAGACCGCGCACCGCCACGCTGTGCAAATTGACGATCGGATTCTGAAATGCCGCGCGGCCGAGCGCCGAACAGCCGCCGACGAGCGCCAACGCCGAGCCTGCCACGAACAACGCAATTTTTCTCATTGCCTCCTCCTCCCTCCCAGAGTTCCCCAGTACCGTCTCGTAGCTGCCACCAGCCGTGCATTCACTCCGTTTGCCCGCTCGCTTTTCGCTTCAACTCTTCCCACCACGCCAGCCGCTTCGCGATCTCCTTCTCGAACCCGAACGTGCCCGGCTCGTAAAAGCGCGAACCCTGGAGCCGCGCGGGCAAATACTCTTGCGGGATGTATGCCTCGGGCACGTCGTGCGCGTACTGATACCCCTCATGATAGCCCAGTTCCTTCATCAGCTTCGTCGGCGCGTTCCGGATGTGCAGCGGCACCGCCTCGGCCGGGAATTTCTGCGCCGCGTCGAGCGCCGCGTGTAAAGCCGTCTTCGCGCTGTTCGACTTGGGCGCCGTCGCCAGATACACGATCATCTCGGCCAGCGGCAGAAATCCCTCCGGCGGTCCGAGCATGTGATACGCCTCACGCGCCGCCACGGCGAGCTTGAGCGCCTCGGGATCGGCAAGGCCGATGTCCTCCGCGGCCATCGCCAACGCGCGGCGAAACATGATCATCGGGTCCGCGCCGCCCTCGATCATCCGCGCCATCCAGTACAGCGCGGCCTGTGGAGGCTTTTATGAAACGCGCTGAGCATGTTGTACGTCTCTTCGCCGCCCTTGTCGTAGCGCGCGAAGCGAAGCTGCAGTGCGTCGCGCGCCACTTCGACGGTGACGCGCCCGTTGCGTCCGACGTGCTCCGCCGCCGCTTCGAGAATCGTCAGCGCGCGCCGCGCGTCGCCGTCCGCTTCGGTCGAGAGTAGTTCGAGCGCGTCGGTGTCGACCTCGAGGTTCCAGTCGCCCAACCCACGCTCGCTGTCGCCGAGCGCGCGGTTGATGAGCGCGCGAACGTCGTCGGCCGTCAGCGGCTGCAATACGAACACGCGCACCCGCGACAGCAATGCGCCGTTGATCTCGAACGAGGGATTGTCCGTCGTCGCGCCGATCAACGTGATCGTCCCCGCTTCGACGTGCGGCAGAAACGCGTCCTGCTGCGCCTTGTTGAAGCGATGAATCTCGTCGGCAAAGAGAATGGTGCCGCGCCCGAGACGCCGCCGTCCTTCCGCTTCAGCGACGATCTCGCGCACGCGCGGCACACCTTCCGTCACCGCCGAAAACGGCACGAACTCGCGATCGGTATACTGTGCGATGACCCGCGCGATCGTCGTCTTGCCGGTACCCGGCGGGCCCCAGAAAATCATCGAGCCGACCGTTCCCTTCTCGATCGCGTCGCGCAACGGTTTGCCCGGCGCCAGGAGATGCCGCTGGCCGACGATTTCGTCGAGCGCGCGCGGCCGCATGCGTGCCGCGAGCGGCTGGGGCATCGTCGGCTCGAACAACGAACCGGTGCCGTGCGGTCCCCCGAACTCTTCGTCTACGCGCTTGCGTCTCTCGGCCATGAAGAAAAGCTAGCGAGAAACGTCGTTGTCATCCTGAGCATAGCGCAGCGTCGCGAAAGACCCCTTTCTCAGCGGAGCGCCGCGTATGCCTACTCCGCCGGGACGGGGGTCCCTCGACTGCGGCGCTTCGCGCCTCCGCTCGGGATGACACTCATTGCCAGGCGCTTCGCGCCTCCGCTCGGGATGAGACTCATGCCAGGCGCGGCGCGTCTTCGCTCGCGGTGACAATGCACGCTTGCTCTACAACTAGACCGCCGCGAAGCTCCGCGCGGCGAAATAGAGGCCGCACCCCGCCACGAAGCTCAACGGAATGCGAAGGCCAGGCCGATCCTGAAACTCCGGCACCAGGTTCGACGCGCCAACGTACAGGGTGACGCCGGCCGAGATCGCGAGCCCGTACCGCTGCAAGAACGACAATTGATTCGTGATCAGCACGCCCGCGATCGTCGACAGCCCGAGCATCGCGGCCGCGATCAGCGCCTTGCGACGTCCCGCACCCGCCGCCATGAAAAGGCTCGAGATCGCGAGCCCTTCGGGAAACTTGTGCAGCAGCACGGCGACGAACACCAATGCGCCCAGTCCGTTGCTGACCATCAATCCGCTCGCGACCGCGACGCCGTCGACAAACGTGTGCATCAACAATCCAACGAGCGCCGACACGCTCACCAATTCCGAGACGTGATGCGTCTCTTCACCAAAGTGGAAATGCCGGCCGATCGTATGCTGCGTCAAATGCACCAGCACGTACGCCGCGAGCACGATGACCGGCGCGATCGCTCCCGCGACGCGAATCGAATCCGGAAAGAGATCGACGAGCGAGACCGAGATCAAAAAGCCGCCGGCGAACGACAACATCGCGTCGAGCGCGCGCAGACTCCACGTGGCGCGCGACGTGACCGCGATCGCTCCCACGATGTTCGCCCCAGCGGCCGCCACGCCGTACAGTAGCGCTCCGCTCGATCGCGTCACGCCGGTTGCAATCCCAACCGTTCGGCCGCCGCGGTGACGGCGTTCACGAGATCGGGCGCCGCCGGGAAATGCTGGCGGTTGGTCTTCCAGCTCTTGCGCACGACCTTCGCCTGCTCCTCCAATCCTTTGCCCTCGAGCAGATACAGCCAGCGATCGGTGCGGGCGTAGATGAAGAGCTCGAGATAGGGATCGAGCGTCAGCTGATCGTCCGGCGTGTACACCGACAACTCGGCGCCGCCGTAGCGGGCGAGCAGAATCTTCAATCGTGCAATTCCTTCCCGCACGTCCGGCAGTGCGACGGCCTCGCCCTTCCACGAGCGACCGCTGCGCAAGTCGTCGATCACCACGTCCACAGCCGGCGGCAAGTGCTCGGTCAGTGTGTAGAACAGGTCCACGACTCGTTCCGCGTTGGCGACGACTTGCGCCGTGTATAAATCCTCTTCATGGCGAAAGGTGAATCCGTCGGCGTTCACGCGAAATCGCCGCCAGATCGAGGCCTCGGGTTGTCGCCCGCGAAAGAACATGTCGCTCCCGTGTGACATTACGGCGCGCGGCGATCGCCGCTGCCGGCTTGCTCGTGCAGCCGCTTCGCTTCTTGCAACAGCCAGTCCGCCGTGTTCCGCGCCGGATCGTCGATGACGACGTCGAGCAGCGCCTGGAGAATCTTACCGAGGGCCGGGCCCGGCTGGATGCCCACACCGCGCAAATCATCGCCGTCGATCGCCAGTGATCCAATGTCGACGGGCTGATCGAATGCGGCGCGCAACATCCGCCGGTACAACGACCCGACGGCCGCCTGACCCGGCGCGCCACCGCCTTCCGCACACCATGCCGCCGACGCGAGCCTCATAAACGCGCCAAGGTGCAGGCGTCCGACTCGCGCCACCGACCGTCGCACCTCGGCGTCGCTCGGCGGTGCGGCGCGGCTGAGCAGATCGCGCAGATCGCCGCCAAAGCTTCGCCACCGATCGACAAGCGCTTCGACGGCGTGGATTTCGTGCTTCGAGCTGCGAAGGTTGGTCATCACCTTCGCGGCCTCGCGGCCGGAGAGCTCTGACAGGAGCGCCGCGAATCGGATCGCGCGCCTCGCGGGCCGTCGCGGAACGCCGGGCATCGCCGCGTAGTCCGCGATTCGCAGCGTTTGTTCGGAGACGTCAGCCAACTGAGGCACGAGTGTGCGAAAGGCCCCGGTTTCGCGCCAGTGCAGCAACGCCGTGCTCGGGCGGCGCACCTGCTCCATCGTCTTGTCGAGCTCCTGCTTCACGCGTTCGGCGGACAGGCGTCCGAGATGCGGCGCGCTCGCTTCGATCGCGACGAGCGTCGCCGGGTCCAGCGCGAAGTCGAAGCGCGCCGCGAAGCGAATCGCGCGCAACGCTCGCAGGCGATCCTCGCGCATGCGCGCGTCCGGATCGCCGACGGCACGCACGAGTCGCCGGGCAAGATCGGCGCGGCCGCCGAACGGATCGCGCAGCTCGTCGCGCTTGGGTGAATACGCGATGGCGTTGATCGTGAAATCGCGGCGCGCGAGGTCGTCCTCGAGCGAGACACCGAATTCCACCTCGGCATGACGGCCGTCGGTGCGCACGTCGCGGCGAAACGTCGTTACCTCGTGCATCGTGTTGGCGCGGTCGAGCACACCCACCGTGCCGAAGGCAATGCCGACCGGAATCGTGCGCTTGTGACCGAAGAGCTGACGCACCTGATCGGGTGTCGCCGACGTCGCGAGATCCCAATCGAGATCGGGATGGCCGAGGAGCGCATCGCGAATTGCGCCGCCGACGCACCACGCCTCGAAACCAGCATTCTCCAATCGCTCGGCGATCTCGAGCACAGCCGGCGGTGGCGACAAGCGAGGCATGTTGGCGGATGAATTCGGTTGAGCGATCTGATGCGTGCGGGACATCAATCTAGCGCACCAAAGATGGCTAGCCACTACAACTTGGATGTTCCAATAGCGATATTGCGAAAGCGGCGCTCGTGCGTCATAGACCTGTAAATATCAGGAGCTTATTTGACCGAGCTGGAGCAACTTCTGGAAGCATCCCAGGCCGCCGAGAAGTTCAAGAAGGCGGTGCTGAGTTACTGCGTCACGGGCGATGCCGAGCTCATCCGGATTGACGGATTTGCTCCGCCGGTGAAGGTTCGCCGACTCATCGCGCACATGCTCGAAGTCGAGCCCCATCTGCCCGTGGAACGCATCGCGGTGCACGGACGCTCAGGCTGCTCCGACTTCGTCGGCACCGTGCAGGTGCACACTTCGACCGGCACCCGCGTGTTCGAGTTCGCGTGGGACTGCCGCTGGCGTGCCGAGCAGGAAGGCTGGACGGATTGCTTCGGCTTTCCCGACCAGATCCGCGCCGCCCGCGAGTACGACTGGCGCTGCTTCGAGGTCTGGCAGCCCGTCGGCGCCGAGACGGCCTCGAACGTCAATTAATACTTCTCTAATAATTCACGAATCTGTGAAACGCTGAGCCCGGCGCCCAGCGCGAGCATCACGTCGATGCGCGCCTGTTGCGGCCGCCGCGAGCCGGCGAAGATGGCGCCGCGTTCGGCCAAACGCCGGCCGCCGCCAGGATAGCCGTAGGTGCAGCCGACCCGTCCCCGCAAGGCGCGAGACGTGACGACGACCGGCTTGTCCTCCGCCACCCACCGGTCGATGCCGTCGACCATCGCGGGGGGAACGTTTCCGCGACCCATCGCCGCGATGACGACTCCCTTCCCCGCGTCGCGCGATGCATCGAGCAGACGCGAGTCGGCGCCGGCGAATGCATAAACGACGTCCACGGGCGTCGCCGGCGCGGCCGGCGTCAATACGGGAACCGGCGCGGGCAGCGCACGGCGAAAGATCACCGAACCGTCGTCGATGACGCCCAACGGTCCAAGTCCCGGGCTGTCGAACGCGTCGAGCATGTGCGTGTGCACCTTCGTGACGTCGATCGCCGCGTAGATGCGATCCGACATCACGACGACGACGCCCACGCCGCGCGAATACTCGTCGGCCGCCACCCGCACGGCAGCGCCGAGGTTGGCGGGACCGTCCCACCCGAGATCGCTCGACGTACGCATGGCGCCCGTGAACACAACGGGCTTTTCGCTCTCGACCGATCGCGCGACGAGATAGGCCGATTCCTCGAGCGTGTCGGTGCCGTGCGTGACGACGACACCATCCACGCCAGGTCGCGCGAGCTGCTCCGCGATGCGCTGCCTCAACGCCCACATGCGCTCGACCGTCATGTGCGGTCCGGGAAACGCGCCCCAGTCGTCGACCTCGAGGTCGGCGATGTCGGCCAAACCAGGAACGAGCGCCACGAGATCGGGGCCGCGCAGCGCGGGCACCGCGCCCCCCACGCCGGCGTCGTGACGCATGGAGATCGTGCCGCCGGTAAAAAGAAGAACGATCATCCGCAGAGCACGCTGCCGCCGTTCACATTGACGATCTCGCCGGTCATGTGGCGCGCGAGATCGGAGCACAGGAATACGATCGGTCCGGCGATGTCGCGCGGCGCGGCGATGCGTCCAATCGGAATGCCCGCCGCAATGCGATCGCGTCCGCCGTTCGAGAACGGCTGCTCGCACATCTCGGTGTCTACCCATCCGGGCGCGACGCTGTTCACCGTGATGCCGCGCTTGCCCAGCTCGGGCGCGAGTGATTTCACGAACGAGATCATCGCCCCCTTCGACGCGGCGTAGTCGGCGTGAAAGGCTTCGCCGCGCTGGCCGGCGGTGCTCGATACCAGCACGATCCGACCATTATCCTGCATTCGACGAATGGCGGCGCGTGTCGTATAGAAGACCGAATCGACGTTTTCGGCCATCGTGCGGCGCCACTGCACGTCCGTCATGTCGGTCAACGCCACGTCATCGCACGGCCAGATGCCGGCGCTGCCGACGAAGAAGTCCAGGCCGCCCAGCGCCGCCGCCGATCTCTCGACGAGCTCTTCGGCCCCGTGCATCGTCGAGATGTCCGACGCGTGCGCGAACGCCGTCACGCCATGGTCCTTCCGCAGTGAGGCGACAAGTCGATCCGCATCCTGCGCGCGGCTGCGATAGCCGATCGCGACGTGCGCGCCGT
This sequence comes from Gemmatimonadaceae bacterium, assembly GCA_035606695.1. Lineage (NCBI taxonomy): Bacteria > Pseudomonadati > Gemmatimonadota > Gemmatimonadia > Gemmatimonadales > Gemmatimonadaceae > Gemmatimonadaceae bacterium. The sequence continues at coordinate 104,190 of DATNEW010000019.1, read as the reverse complement.
ATTCCGCGAACAGTTGCGCCGCCGCCGCGCCGATGCCGCGCGAGCCACCGGTGATCAAGGCGCGCTTTCCCTTCAATCCGATCATAGACTGCGCTCCACGTAGTCGCAGATGAGATGCTCGATGCACAGATGCAGTTCCTGCGCGCGGTCGGTGCGATCGGTCGGAATGATGACGCTGTGATCGCTCAGCGCGCGCAATGCGCCGCCGTCTCTCGCGCTGAACGATAAAACCCCGACGCCTCGCGCCCGCGCCGCCTCGGCCGCGCGCAGCACGTTGGGCGAGTTGCCACTCGTCGAGTGGATGATCAGCAGATCACCCGTCCGGGCGAGCGCCTCGACCTGCCGCGAAAAAATGTGGTCGAAGCCGAGATCGTTGCCCGCCGCGGTGAGCAGCGAAGTATCGGTCGTCAGCGCCACCGCCGGATATGCGCGGCGATTGCGCTGATAGCGTACGACATATTCGGTCGCCATGTGCTGGGCGTCGGCCGCGCTGCCGCCGTTGCCGCAGAAGAAGAGCGTGCCGCCCCGCTCCACCGTGTCGCGCACCATGCCGAGCGCGCGCTCGAGGTCGGGGCCGAGCTCTTCGGCGGCGCGGGTCGCCAATGCGGCGAGCTCGCGCAGACCTTGATTGAAGTGTAATTGAATATCTGACATATCAGTTCTATAATTAGTGCCCGAAGACCAGCTCGCGAAGCCGTTCCATGACGCCCTTGCGGCACTCGATGGACGGCACGGGAAGCGGGTCGTCATTCGCGAGAAGACGGTGCGCGTTGTCGCGCGTGAGCAGCGCGGCCGCCTCAGCCGGCGCCACTTCGTCGAGCCACTGCCTGGCCGCGGCGAGACTCCGATGGTCCACGTGGGTATCGCTCGCGAAGCAGTCGACGAGACCGTCCGCCAGCAACTCCTCGCTCAATTTGCTCATGCGCCGCGAGCCGAGGATGGCCGTGACGTCCATCTGAATGCGGGCGCCGGCGCTTCGCCACGCGGCGACGTGCGCGCGCGTGCAGCCCCAATACCGCTCCGGGTGCGCCACGACCGGAACGACGCCCGCATCGCGCAATCGCTCGAGCTCGTCCGCGGCGTTCGGCGGGATGCCGCCGCGCGCGAACTCCACGAGGCGCGCCGTCGAACCGTCGAGTCCGAGCCTCGGATCGCGAAGGTCGGCGCCAGGCACGTCGAGCATGATCTCCCAGCCCATCGCCAATCGCGGCACGGCGGGCGCCGCCGCCGCAAGATCGGAGAGAATCTCTCTGAATCGATCGTGCGGCGCCGCGTGCGCGCGCGACGCATCGAGATGCGGCGTGCACACGACCAGCTCCACGCCCTCGGCGCCGAAGCGCTGGAGCACCGGCACCGAGGCGGCGATCGACGGCGAACCGTCATCGACGCCCGGTAAGAGGTGCGTGTGGATGTCGATCATCCGTTCGTGACGGCAGCCAGGCGGCGCGCCGCATCTCGCGCGCGCGCATCCAGTGTCGCTGGATCGTCCGCCGCGGCCTCGAACGCATAGGTGACGAGCGCATCCACGGTCAGCAGATCGAGCGCCGAGTCACGTCCCATCGACGGCCGCGCGAGCAAATCGCGCAGCAACGCCTCGGCCGCGTCGATGCATGCATCCGTCACCTCGGCACGCGGCGCCGAAAGCCGTGCGCCAAGCGCGGCTTCGATCGAAGCCGACAGCCGCTCGGGCGGCGCCGGTGTTCGCTCGCGCAGCCAGGCGGAAACGGTCACGCGCCCAATGCGCTCCGCACCAGATCCGGCGCGCGCGCGAACGCGTCGTCGAAGCGCGACGCGTCGGGAATGCCGGCTTGCGCCATGTGCGGCTTCCCGCCGCCACGTCCGCCGGCGGCCGCCGCGATGTCCTTGATCAGCGCATCGGCGCGCACGCCGCGGTCGCGCAGATCGTCGGTCACGACGACGAGCAGCGTGTTCTTTCCGTCCTCGAAGCTGGCGGCGAGCACGCCGACGCCCGATCCCAATTTCTCACGCACCGCGTCGCCGAGTGATTGAAGTTCTTTAACGTCGCCGGCGCGCACGACGCTCGTAACGAGCTGCGTGCCGTTGCCGCCGATCGCCGTCGCGCTCTTGAGCACACTCTGAAGCTGGTCGCCGCCGCCGCGCATCGCCTCGTCGAGCCGCCGCTCGAGCGCGCGCCGCTCCTCGAGCAACCCGGCCACGCGCTTCTCCACGCCGTCGAGCGGCGTCTTGAGCAGTTCGGCGAGACGATGCAGCCGCTGCTCTTCCCCGCGCAGAAGCTGGTACGCGCCGCCGGCCGTCACCGCTTCGATGCGCCGCACACCCGCCGCCACGCCCGTCTCCGCGACGATCTTGAAGATCCCGATCTCCGCCGTGTTGCGGACGTGCGTGCCGCCGCAAAGCTCCATCGAGAATTCGGGAATCGTCACGACACGCACGACGTCGCCATACTTCTCGCCGAACAGCGCCATGGCGCCGAGCGCGCGCGCGTCGTTGAACGCCATCTCGCGGTAGGTGACCGGCGCGGCCCGCCAGATCTCGCGATTGACGATCCCCTCGATCTCGACCAGCCGTTCGGGGTTGACAGGACCGTGATGAGTAAAGTCGAATCGCAGGCGATCGGGCGCGACGAGCGAGCCCGCCTGGTGCACGGCTTCGCCCAGCACCTGGCGCAGCGCGGCGTGCAGCAGGTGCGTCGCCGTGTGATTGCGCTCGGTATCGCGCCGGCGCAGCGACGGGACGCGCGCCGACGCATGGCCGAACTGAAACGTGCCCGTCATCGTGCCGATCGCGGCCGGACGTCCGTCGATCTTGCGTACGTCGTCGACTTCGACGCGCCATCCCTGACCAATGATCTCGCCCTTGTCCGAGATCTGGCCGCCCGATTCCGCATAGAACGGCGACTCGCGCAGCAGCACGGCGACACGCCCATCGGTCAAATGCTTGATCGCGGTGACTTGCGTCTCGATGTCCACCACGTCGTAGCCGACGAACGAGGCGTGCGGCGCCGCGTCCGGCGCCGGCGTCTCCCACCCCGCGAGATCGGCGAGATCGTCCGCGACCACGCCGATGCGCCGCGACCGCCGGTCCTCCTGCGAGCGTTTGCGCTGTGCGTCGAGCGCCGCCTCGAAGCCCGGCACGTCGACGACGTAACCACGCTCACGGGCCATCAACTCGGTGAGGTCGATCGGAAAACCGTACGTGTCGTAGAGCCGGAACGCGTCCTCGCCGTCGATGGTGCCGCGAATCTCGCTGCCCCCGTCCGCCGTCAGCAGCGGCGCGAGCTGCTCGAATCGCGTGAGACCGCCTTCGATCGTATCGAGGAAGCTCTGCTCTTCGATTCGCGTCGTGTTGACGATGTGCTGCGCGCGTTGGCGCAGCTCGGGATACGCATCGCCCATCGCGTCGATCACCGTTTTCACGACCTCGACCAGCGTCGGTTCCTTGCGGCCGAGCAGCCACGCATGGCGCACGGCGCGGCGGAGGATGCGTCGCAGGACGTACCCGCGTCCCTCGTTCGACGGAAAGACACCGTCGGCGAGCAGGAACGCGACCGACCGCGCGTGATCGGCGAGCACGCGATACGACGCCGGCTCGACCGCCTGCGCGTACGGCGTTCCGACGGTCTTCGCGACAGCGTCGAGCATCGGCGCGAAGAGGTCGGTGTGATACACCGACATGCTCCCCTGCGTGATGGCAGACATGCGCTCCAGACCCGCGCCCGTGTCGACCGACGGCCTCGGCAGCGGAACCAGCGTGCCGTCCGGCTGCTTGTCGAATTGCATGAACACGAGATTCCAGAACTCGACGAACCGATCCTTGTCCGACCCTTCGATGAACGCCTCGAGCGAAAACTCCTGGGCGTTCAGATCGGTCCACTCGCCGGTCGCATCATCCGGAAAGCGCCAATCCTTCACGACCTTGGCCATGTCGACGAAGATCTCCGAGCACGGGCCGCACGGTCCGGTGTCGGCCATCTGCCAGAAATTGTCCTTGTCGCCAAGGCTGTAGATGCGCGAATCGGGCAGCCCGGCAATTTCGCGCCACAGGGCGCGCGCTTCATCGTCCGAATGGTGGACGCTGACGCGCAGCAGCGACTTGTCGAGCTTCAGTTCCTCGGTGACGAACTGCCACGCGAACGTGATCGCGTCGCGCTTGAAGTAGTCGCCGAAGGAGAAGTTGCCGAGCATCTCGAAGAAGGTGCAGTGCCGGGCGGTGTGGCCGACCTGCTCGAGATCGTTGTGCTTGCCGCCCGCGCGCACACATTTCTGCGAGGTTGTCGCTCGGCGCTTTCCCTCGGGCGGGTCTTCCATGCCCAGGAAGACCTTCTTGAACTGGACCATGCCGGCGTTCGTGAACAGCAGCGTCGGATCGTCTCCCGGCACGAGCGACGAGCTCGGACGGATGACGTGTCCGTTGCGTTCGAAGTAGTTGAGAAAGCGCGAGCGGATCTCGGAGGCGAGCATACTCGAATATAGCCCCAGCGGGCGAGTTATTCCGCCCCGGGCGGGGGCGCCAACGGTGCAGAACGAGAAGATCTGACAAAATCTGACAAGATCTGTTTGCTCCGCGAAGCCATCTGATTCTCGCGCGCGAAGCGACTGTCCTTGTCAGATTCTGTCAGATCGTGTCGTGGTGCTCGTGTTCAACCGCGGCCGTCTCGTCTGTCAGCCGCGCAAGCACCCGCTGAATGTCGTCGCTGTCATAGCCGCGTCGAGCAAGAAATGCGTACAGCCGCCGCCGCCGCGTCGCCTCGTCCACCTTCGTGAGCATGCGCAACTTCTTGCGCGCGACCTTTTCAATCGACGCATCCTCATCGATGGCCTCGTCCTCGAATACCTGCGCGACCGCCTCGTCGGAGACGTCGCGCGCGACACCGCGCTTCGCGAGCTCCTGCTGAATACGCCGCCGCGAGAGTCCGGCGCCGAGCGCTTTGGAACGCGTGAGCTGTCGCGCGAAGTTGGCGTCGTCGAGCAGTCCCGATGCGCGCAATCGTTCGATCGCGGCGTCGACGTCCGCCGCCGGCTCACCTTTTCGAATGAGCAGACGCCTTAGCTCGGCAACGCCGCGGGCGCGGGCTTCGAGCATGTCGAGCGCACGATCGTATGTCGAGCGGGAAGGTTTTGTCATCGGTGTTGCCGGCGTTGCGGGTCGATGGTGTAACCACCGGGCGAAGCCCGGCTCCGCCACCGCGCCTGTGGCGCGGTCGCACCATCGCGAGGCGGTCGTCGCGGCCAAACCATCGGCGCAGAGCGCCGGCCTGACCTCACTCCGCCTCTGTAACGAAAGCGATGCCAAAAGAAAGACCGGGGAGCCGCAGACTTGTTCCGTAGGGAGTTTCCGGGTCCCAACGTCGCAAGCCTACTTCTCCCCGGCCCATTTCTCTGCCGGTGTATCGCTGTTCGATCGCTCGACCGCGTTCGTGCCGTTCCTGCCTTACTCGTCGATCGCCTCGATGTCGCCGCCAATCACCTCGCGCGGTCCGACGCCCAGGAGCGCCTTCACCTTCTCTTCGACTTCGGACATGAGCGCCGGCGTATCCTTGAGATACAACTTCGCGTTCTCCCGGCCCTGTCCAATCTTCTGACCGTTGTAGCTGTACCACGCGCCGGACTTGTCGATGATCCCCGCCTCCGACGCGATGTCCAACACCAGACTCGCGTGGCTGATCCCCTCCGCGTACATGATGTCGAACTCGGCCTGCTTGAACGGCGCGGCCACCTTGTTCTTCACCACCTTCACGCGGACGTGCGAACCCACCACGTCCTCCTTGTCCTTCACCGGGCCGATGCGGCGAATGTCGAGCCGCACCGACGCGTAAAACTTCAAGGCCTTGCCACCGGTCGTCGTTTCGGGATTGCCGAACATGACGCCGATCTTCTCACGCAACTGATTGATGAACACGACCGACGTCTTCGACCGGGCGATGGAGCCCGTCAGCTTGCGCAGCGCCTGACTCATGAGGCGCGCCTGCAACCCGACGTGCGAATCACCCATGTCGCCTTCGATTTCGGCCTTCGGCACCAGAGCCGCGACCGAGTCGATGACGACGACATCCACCGCTCCCGAACGCACCAGGATCTCGCAGATCTCGAGCGCCTGCTCGCCGGTGTCCGGCTGGGAGATCAACATCGCTTCAACGTCGACACCCAGCTTTCTTGCATACTCCGTATCGAGCGCATGCTCCGCGTCGATGTACGCCGCAACCCCACCGTTCCGTTGAGCGTTCGCGACGACGTGCAAGCACAGCGTCGTCTTGCCGCTCGATTCCGGCCCGTAGATCTCGGTGATGCGACCCCGCGGGATTCCTCCCACGCCGATCGCCGCGTCGAGATTGATCGCTCCGGTCGAAATTGCCTCGACGCGCACCTTGTTGTCCGCGCCCAGACGCATGATCGAACCTTTGCCGCAGCTCTTTTCGATCTGCGCGATGGCGAGGTTCAACGCCTTTTTCTTGTCGTCCTGCAAGGTCGACACAGCCATTATCTCACATCCTCTCGGTTAGTTGTAGTCCGCTCTGGCCGTGCAGCGTAATCGTACCGGGAAAGCGGTCGCTTCGATACCCGAATAAAATACGAAACCCCCGTCTCTTATTCAAGCCGAAATTGGAAGTGAAAATGCGTTCGGGACGTGTCGAATACGCACGCGTTCGCCTTCGACCAGCACCCCGACCACGTCGAAGCGGTAGACCTCGCTCGGGCGCCCGTGGCGGTCGATCCAGACCGACGCCGACCGGACCAATTCACGCTGCTTGGTCCAGTTGACGGCCTCGACCGGATCCCCGAACGAGTTGCCCTTGCGCGCCTTCACCTCGACGAACGCCACCGTCCCTTCCCGTTCGACCACGAGATCGATGTCGCGGTGGCCGTTCCGGAACCGGCGCTGTACCACGCGCCAGCCCTGACGCCGAAGCCACCGCTCCGCGATCCGCTCGCCCAGCTCTCCGAATTGCTGCCTGGCCGCTGACATGGGGCGAATCTCGCGTGGCGATCGTCGAACGCATCACCGAAGCAGCGCACCGCGAACCAAATCATTGCGCGTCGGTGGGCACGGCGGAAACAACCAGGGCGCACGCGGACGAACGCGGACACGGCACGGGCTCACGCGGACGACACCAGAAACGGCGTAACGGCGGAAGTCGCAGCACAACCAGTGCAGAAAAAAAAAGCCGCAAGAGAGACGCACTCTTGCAGCCCCACGACGCTCCACTGCTCTGATTTTTTGGTGTTGTGGTGTGGTCGTGTCGTAGTTCCTGGTGTTGTCCGCGTGAGCCCGCGAAGTGCCAGCGTCAGTCCGCGTGCGCCCTGTTGGTTTTCCGCCGTTCAGCGCCCAATCCGACTCAGCGCCGACACGAACTGCGCCCCGCCCATCGCCGGCACGTCGAGCGCGCTCCGCACCACGATCGGGTCGCGCTTGGTGACCCAGTACAGCCCGCGCGTCGCGTCGGCCGCACGCACGGACACCACCCAGCAATCGAACTGGCCCGCCGGCACGCGCACGCGATCCTCGCCAATCACCGCCATCCGCGTCGGCAACACCATCGTCGAGCCGAGCGTCACGAAGAGCGTACTGGCGGAATCCTCCCACGCCGGCTGAAGCGGAACGAGTCGCAGGATCGTCTCCAGCTGCGCCGCACTGACGATCGTACCGCGCGGAATTCCCGTCACGAGCGAATGGCGACCCGGAGGCCCACTCGTACCGCCATACGCGCTGTCACCGCGAAACTCGACCAGCAATCGCGCGGCGCCGATGACCGAGCTCCAATGCAACGGGCGCAGCGTCGTCGTGTCGGTGAACAGCGAGTCCGTCGAGACGCCGCCCGCGTCCAGCGTGCGCGTTTCGGCGAGCACCCACACTGAACTCCCCGCATACGTGCCGAGGGCCACCGAGACGGCGCGCGTGCCGATGTGGGTGGTGCTGACGTCGCGCTCGAGCGTGTTGTCGTAGACGAACTGCCCGGCACGAAGGGCGCTCGCGTTCACCGGCGTATTCTGCGCGCGCAGCAAATGCGTCGCACCGCCGAACGCGAGCGACGCGATCAACGCGCCGGTAACCGCAAGCGATTCACGCAGCGTACGGACGTTACCCGCGTAACCCACGTTACGCACGCAGCCCACAGATGCGATCCACCTCATCAAGCCCGACGAGCACGTCGCGCGGCTTGGGACCGTCCGGCGGCCCGAGCACGCCCGCCGCATGCAGCTGATCGATGATGCGCGCCGCGCGCCCATAGCCGACCTTGAGGCGCCGCTGCAGCAGCGACGTCGACCCCTGCTGGTTCTGCACGACGACTTCAGCCGCTTCGCGGAACAGCTTGTCGCGATCGCTCGCGTCGGCCGCGCCCTCGCCATCGGCACTGCCTGCCTCGAGCGCTTCCTTCGCGCGCACCTGGTCGAGAATGTCCGGCTCGACCTCGAGCGGCTCCTCGAGCACGAGGCCCTGCGCGGCGAGCGCCGCCCGCTTGGCATCGCGCACGCCCTGATACCACGCCATCAGGTGCTCGGTGTCTTCGCTCGAGAGATACGCGCCCTGCAACCGCGACGGTTCGGACTTGCCCGGTGGAATGAACAACATGTCGCCGTTGCCAAGCAGCATTTCCGCGCCCGCGCCGTCGATGATCGTGCGGCTGTCGACTTGCGACGCCACGCGGAACGCAATGCGACTCGGGAAGTTCGCCTTGATCAAGCCCGTGATGACGTTCACGCTCGGCCGCTGCGTCGCGAGAATGAGATGAATCCCGATCGCACGCGCCTTCTGCGCGAGCATCGCGATCGGCGTCTCGACTTCGCCCTGCACCGTCATCATGAGGTCCGCCATCTCGTCGATGATGACGACGATGTACGGCAAAATGCTGCCCTTGTACGTCGTGTCCTCGAACGCGACGTCGGCGCGCTTCGGCATCTTGAGCGCCGTGCCTTCCCCGTCGGCATGGGCCTGCACGCGCTTGTTGAATTCCTGAATGTTCCGGCAGCCGTTCGCGGCGAGCAACTCGTAGCGCTCCTGCATTTCCATCACGGCCCACTTGAGCACCGACGCCGCGTCGCGGTTGTCGGTGATCACCTTGTGGCGCAGGTGCGGCAGCGTGTTGTACACCGAGAGCTCGACCATCTTCGGGTCGACCATCAGCAAGCGCAGCGTGCGCGGCGTGTGGCGGTAGACGAGGCTCGTGATGATGGTGTTGACGCACACCGACTTGCCGGAGCCCGTGGCGCCGGCAATGAGCAGGTGCGGCATCTTCGCCAGGTCGGCGACGACGGGCTTCCCCTCGAGGTCTTTGCCGAGCGCGATGGGCAGCGCCGCGCGGGCGCCGGCGAAGTCGCGCGCTTCGATTAATTCACGAAATGCTACTATTTCAGAAATTGGATTAGGAACTTCTACACCCACCGCGCCCCGCCCCGGGATCGGCGCCACGATGCGAATCGACGCGGCGCGCATGGCGAGCGCCAGATCGTTCGACAGGTTGGCGAACTGCCGCACCTTCACCCCCGGCGCCGGCTCGACCTCGAACTGCGACACTACCGGCCCCGTCGTGCGGCCGACGAGCTCTCCATCCACGCGGAACGTCCGCAGCGCATCCATGAGCTTGACGCCCATCGCGTCGAGCTCGCGGTTCGATGCGTCCTTGTTCTTGGGCGGCACTTCGCTCAGGAGCTCGGGCGACGGCAGCGCGTCGCCCGACAGATCGAAGTGCTCGGTCGCATCGATCGCCGCTTTGATCTCCGCATCGTGCTCCGCGCTCGCCTCGGCCTTGCTCAACTTTCTCTTCCGCTTTCGATCGACGCCGCGTGATTCGGTGGCCGGATCGTCGAGCATCGCGACCGCGCCGTCGGCCATGTGTGACATGCCTGACATGAGCGACGGATCGATGGCGGGCATTTCCTCGGGCGACGGCTCGAGCATCATCGCCAACGTGTCGCCGGCTGAGGCAGCGGCCGCCCCGTCGTCCGCCTTCGGTTCGCGCTTCCGCCGCTTCTTCGGCGCCGCGTCCGCATCTTCGTCCGCGAGCTCGGGCACGCCTGCGACGACGGCCGCCGCCTTCCGATGTCCGATCAATGCGCGCACGGGATTCCACGCCAGCGTCGCCGCCATCAGCACCGAGGTCGCAAGCGCCACGACCACCCAGGCGCCAAAAATTCCGAACCAGCTGGTCCACCAGCCGGCGATCAACTCACCCCACAGACCCGCCGCGAGACTCGGCAGTCCGGGCGTCGGCGCGGGGGTCGCGAGTGCCACGGCGATCGGCAGGACCGTGGCCATTCCCGCGAAGAAGATCATCCACGAGCGATCGGTTTCGGATTCGAGGCGGCCGAACAACCGAAGCGCGCGCACCGCGGGCGCGAGCGGAACCAGCACCGCCGCGGGCCATCCGAAGAACGTCACGAGCGGTTGCGCCAACCAGGTTCCAACGACTCCGACGCTCGCCTCGACACTCACGCCCGAGTGAAGCTCCGCGAGCGCGAGCACACCGAACGCGCCCGCGAGAAAAACCGCGAACAGCAGCAGCCCGCTGCCAAGGATCTCGCGCTTGAGGGCCGCGATGCGCTGATCCTTTGCGTTGGGAAGTTGAATCGACGTCATGTGGTTCGGGATCCTGGGCCGTTCGGTCGAAATCGTGTCAGACACCGGCGCTCAACGGATGACGCGCCAGCGTCGCGAACGTTTTTTTCAACGCGCGGCGAGCATCAAATCAGTTTTGTGATGGGCGGACTAGCGTTCTCGTTCGGGCCCGACCTTCGTGATCTGCCGATCCTGATACACCGGAATGACCGGGTACGAATCGACCGTCGCGCACGCCACCAGGTCGTCCGCAAAGCCGGCCTTCTGCAACGCTTGTCCATGCTCGGACGCCTCGAAGAGCTTGTCCACGTGCTCGCCGTATTTGCGATCGATGAGCGCGCAGGCCTGCGCCGCATCGTTGAGCTCCACGTTGGTGAGCCGCTTCGACACGTTGTAGACGTAGCGGCCGGCGCAGCCCGCGTCCTCGAGCGCGAACTGGCGCTCGCGGCCCGCGCACACCACGGTGATGTCCGTGCCGCCGCGCAACGCGGCACGCAGCATGGTCAGCACCACGGTGTAGTTGACGTAGGAGCCGATGACGACGTCGCGCGCGCCAGCCGTGTTCACGATGGCGGGCGTGCCGTTGGTGGTCGTCATCAGCACCGTCTTCCCTTCCACGGCCTCGCGCGTGAACTCGAGCGGCGAGTTGCCCAAGTCGAAGCCGGGGATCGCGAGCATCTTGCGTTCGCCGGCGAGCTTGACGTCGCGGCGCTCGAACGCCTTCGCGCGCGTGACCGCTTCTTCCGACGTCTCGAAGGGGATGACCGCGCGCGCGCCGTTCGTCAGCGCGGCGGCAATCGAGGTCGACGCGCGCAACACGTCGATCACGACGACGACGCGTCCGGTGACGTCGGCCGGCGCCACGGTCTGTCCGCCGAAGAACACGTCGACGCGCACTTACACGGGTTCCTTCATCAGCTCCGTCTCGCGCTCCAGGAACTTCGTGTCCACGTCGCCCGCCATGAAGCGCGGGTTCTGCATCACACGAGCGAGAAACGGAATGGTCGTCGTCACACCTTCGATGATAAACCCATCGAGCGCCACGTGCATGCGCGCGATCGCTTCCGCACGGTCGCGTCCCTGGCAGATCAGCTTGGCGAGCAGCGAGTCGTAGAACGGCGGGACGGTGTAACCGTCGTACACGTGCGTATCGAGGCGCACGCCGGGACCGCCCGGCGGATGAAACGCCAGAATCTTTCCCGGCGACGGTTGAAAGTTTCTCGCGGGATCTTCGGCGTTGACGCGCACTTCGATGACGTGGCCGCGGAGCGGCGGCAGCTCGGTGATGCTCAGCTTTTCGCCGGCAGCGACGCGAATCTGCTCCTTCACGAGATCGACGCCGGTGAGCATCTCGGTGACGGGATGCTCGACCTGGATGCGCGTGTTCATCTCCATGAAGAAGTACGAGCCGTCTTCATCGAGCAGCATCTCGATCGTGCCGGCGCCGACGTAGTCGATCGCCTTCGCGCCGGCGACCGCGTCGCGGCCCATGCGCGCGCGCAGATCGGGCGTCATCGCGGGACTGGGGCTTTCCTCGATCAGCTTCTGGTGGCGGCGCTGCACCGAGCAGTCGCGTTCACCGAGATGGATCACGGTGCCATACTTGTCGCCCATGATCTGGAACTCGATGTGCCGAGGGCGCGCCAGGTATTTCTCGACGTAGACATCGCCGTTGCCGAACGCGCTGAGCGCTTCCGACCGCGCGAGCTGAAACGCCCGCGCGAAGTCGTCGGGATCCTTGGCGACGCGCATGCCCTTGCCGCCGCCGCCCGCCGCCGCCTTGATGATGACGGGAAACCCGATCTTTTTCGCAAACTCCAATGCTTCGTCGACGTCCTCGACGCCGCCCGGCGTGCCAGGCACGACGGGCACGCCGACGGCCATCATCGCCTTGCGCGCGGCGGCCTTGTCGCCCATCACCCGGATCTGATCCGCCGTCGGTCCGATGAACGTGATCTTCGACGCCGCGCAGATGTCCGCGAACTCGGCATTCTCGGCCAGAAATCCATAGCCGGGATGAATGGCATCCGCGCCGGTGATCTCGGCCGCGGCGATCAGCCGCGGAATGTTGAGGTACGATTCGCGCGCCGGGGCGGGACCGATGCACACGTCGTCGTCCGCGAACCGCACGTGCAGCGATTCGCGATCGGCCTCGGAGTAGACCGCCACCGTCTGCACGCCCAGCTCGCGGCATGCGCGAATGACGCGCAACGCGATCTCTCCGCGATTGGCTATTAGAACTTTATTAAACATGATATGTCGTGGTCATCCCGAGCGAAGGCGCGTAGCGCCGAAGTCGAGGGACCCCCGTCTCAGCGGTGCGCTGCTCCGCCGTCGGGCCGGGGGTCCCTCGACTCGCTCCGCTCGCTCGGGATGACACAGAACCCTGATTTGTACGATGTGTCCTCACCCGTTCGGATCCTCGAATCCCGCCCACGAGCTGTCGCTCGTGCCGGCCACGCCCTGAACGCGCAGCGCGAACTCCGCGGGGCTCGTGGCGTAGAAGACGGCGCTCTCGTACGAGACGATGCCGCGCGAGTAGTGTTGCATGAGCGACTGATCGAAGCTCTGCATTCCGTATTGCACCGCGCCCTCTTTGATGAGATCCGGAATGTTCAGCATCTTTTCCATGTCGCGAATGTTGTCGCGGACCGCCGCCGTGTTGATCAGCACTTCCGCCGCCGGAATGCGCCCGTGCTTGTCGGCACGCGGCACCAGGCGCAGCGAGACGACCGCCTGTAGCGCGCTCGCCAGCGAGAATCGCACCTCGGCCTGTTGGTGCGGCGGATAGAACGACAGCACGCGGTTGATCGTCTGCGTGGCGTCCATGGTGTGGAGCGTCGAGAACACGAGGTGGCCCGTGTCGGCCGCCTTGAGCGCCGTATCCAGCGTTTCGAGATCTCGAATTTCGCCGATGAGGATGACGTCCGGATCCTGACGCAGCACGCGCCGGAGCGCCTGGCCGAAGTTGGCGGTATCCGTGCCGACTTCGCGCTGGTTGATGTGGCAGTTGATGTCGCGGTGCAGGAACTCGATCGGATCCTCGATCGTGATCACGTTCGCGCGGCGATTCTCGTTGATGTGCTGGATCATCGCCGCCAGCGCCGTCGACTTGCCGGAGCCCGTGACCCCCGTGACCAGCACGAGGCCGCGCGGCTTCATCGCGATCTCCTCGAGCACCGTGGGGAGATTCAGCTCGGCCAGCGTGCGCGCCTGATACGGAATGGCACGCATGGCATAGCAGAGCGATCCTCGCTGCTGATAGACGTTCACGCGGAAGCGGCCAATGCCCGGCACGCCGATCGCGAAATCGCACTCCTTTTCGTCCGCGAACTGTTTCACCTGCCGCGGCGTCATCAGCTGCTCTGCCAGTCCCTTCAGATCTTCCGGACGCAGCGGCGGCTGCTCGAGCGGCTCGAGCTCACCGTCCACGCGAATCGTCGGCGGACGCCCGACTTTGAGGTGCAAGTCGGATCCGTTGCGGCGGATCATCTCCTGCAGCACCATCTTGAAGTTGATGCCGCCGGCCGGCGCGGTGCCTGGTGGCGCGGCGCCCGAATCGCCGGCGGTGGGCGCCGGATTAGCCATGCGGATCGATCTTGAACAGCACCTGGCCGTATTCCACCGGCTGCGCGTCTTGCGCGAGCACTTCCTTCACCACGCCGGCGTACTCCGACTCGATCTCGTTCATGATCTTCATCGCCTCGATGATGCAGACGATCTGCCCCTTCGCCACGCGATCGCCCACGGAGACGTATGCCTTCGCGCCAGGCTCGGGCGACTTGTAGAACGTGCCGACCATCGGCGATTTGACGTCGAGTCCCGCGCTCTTCGCCGCTTCACCGGACGTCGCGGGCACGTCGCTCTCGCTGACGGCGGCGAGGCCCTGGGCGGGCGACAGGCGCGGCGCCGCCGGCAGCATGGCCGGCATCGGGATCGGTGCGGCGACCTGCACCGCGCCGCGCTGATTCGGACTCTTGGAGATGCGAATCTTCATCCCCTTGTCCGACGTAATCTCGATCGAGTCGACGGTCGATTCGTCGATCATCTCGATCAGCTTCTTCACGTAGCGTAAGTCGATCATAGGCCTCGAATGAGTCGCGCCGAACGACGCGATGCCAGCGCACCCGTCACCCGAGCTCGATGAGCTCGCGCGTGAATCTCGTGAGGATCGTCGGGCCGCCGGGGCCGAGGAACACGTCGTCCTCGATGCGAACACCGCCCCAGCCGGGCCGATAGATCCCCGGCTCGATTGTCACCACTGCGCCTTCGGCCAACGCGCCTTCGGCCGTCCGTGCCAGCCGCGGCGCTTCGTGCACTTCCAATCCCAGTCCATGTCCCAGGCTGTGGCCGAACAGATCGCCATAGCCGCGCTGCTCAATGTAGTCGCGCGCGATGGCATCGGCATCCCGGCCGGTCATCCCGGCGTGAACCCGGTGCGCGGCCGCTTCGTTCGCGGTGCGCACGACGTCATACACCTCGCGCTGCTCGTCGTCGGCCTTGCCCACCACGAACGTCCGCGTCACGTCGGCACAGTAGCCCTTGGTCTCCGCGCCGAAATCCAACAGCAGAAAATCGCCTCGCTCGAGCGCGCGTGCGGACGACCGCGCATGCGGAAGCGCCGAGCGTGGACCGGAGGCGACGATGGATGGAAATGGAAATCCTTCGCTGCCTTCGTCGCGCAACGCCTTCTCGAGCGCGCCCGCGACCTCGAGCTCCGACATGCCCGCTTTCACCTGCGGCATCGTTCGTTCGAGCGCGCGAGTCGCGATGCCATTCGCCGCTTCGATCAACGCCAGCTCGCCGGCATCCTTTCGTTCGCGCAACGTCTCGACGAGATCGACTGTCGGCCGCCACTGCCATCGCGCCCCGGCCTCGAGCAACCGTTGAAAATCGCGATGCAACAAGTGGCTCGACTCGAAGCCGGCCACCTCGAGGTTCCACTGCTGCGACAGCTGCGACAGCTCGCGCCACAGCCCCGTCCACAGGCTTTGCGCCTCGATGCTGATCCGCGCGAGACCGCCAACTTCCTCGGCGATCTGCGTCTGGTATCTGAAATCCGTGATGAGCACGACGTCGCGCGGCGTGACGAACAACAGCGCGCTCGAGCCGGAGAATCCGGTGAGATAGCGAATGTTCGCGAGGCTCGTGACGAGCAACCCGTCGACATGCGCGGCCGTCAGCCCGTCGGCGAGCGCCGACAGGCGGCGCGTGCGCGCTTCAGGCACGAGCGGACAGCGTACGAGCCAGCCCGCGCAGCGCGAGCTCGTAACCGTAGGTGCCCAGTCCCACCACCGTCCCAACCGCGGCCGACGCCAGCATCGAGTGCCGGCGTTCGGCCTCGCGCGCGTAGACATTCGTGATGTGCACTTCGACGAACGGCACCGCGATGGCCGAGAGCGCGTCGCGAATGGCGAGGCTCGAGTGGGTGTACGCGCCCGCGTTGACGACGATGCCGTCGACCTTGCCGCGCCACGAATGGATCGTGTCGATCATGTCGCCCTCGCCATTATGCTGGGCGAACTCGAGGTCGGCGCCAAGCTCTTTCGCGACGCCGCGCAACGACTTCTCGATGTCGGCGAGCGACTCGCGTCCGTAGAGCGACGGCTCGCGTGTTCCGAGCAGGTTCAGATTCGGCCCGTTGAGAACGGCGATCTTCACGTTGTTCTCACGTTGTCTTCACGTTTTTTTCAGGCCGTTGAGCCACGCGTTGAATTGCGCGATGTCGTCGGTCGCTTCAGCGGCGCCGCCTGGAGGCGTATCCGTTCCGCCAGGCGACGATTCTCCCTCTTCGGCCGAAAAGAATTGATCGAATGAAAACCCATCACCGGTTCCACCACTCTCGGCCGGTGGCGCGCCGCCGCCCTTGAACACGTGATCGAGCGAGAGCTCGTTCGATGCGCGATGCGCGGGCATGCCCTGCAGCGGTTCCGTGCCGGGGCCTTCGGGTGCGAATGCTTCGGCGAGGGTATTCGCGGCCGCGGCATCGGGAGCCGCTGCGTCGGCGCCGCCGAAGAACACGTCGAGTGAATCACTGACGGTCTGCACGCTCGACGGAGTCGGGCGTCTTGGCGCGACGGGCTCGGGCGAATCCTCCGCCGCGGGCTCATCAGAGAACTCGAAAGTCGGCGCGGGCGCGTACGACCGCGGCTCGTCGGCGACGGATTCAGCAACCTCGGGCGCGGCGGCGTTTCGGGTCACGAGACCGAGCAGGAAATCGCGAATGGTCGGACCGCCGTATGTATGAGCGGTGGCGACCGGCTCGATCTCGAACATGGGCTCAGGTTCCGTTTCCCCTTCCGGTTGCGGCGCCGCTTCCTCGACCGGCGACGTGCCGAACACACGCTGCTCGACGGCGTCGAGCTTGGTCTGCAGGTCGGTGTCGTCCGGGCGCATCTCGACGAGCTTGCGGTAAATGTCGAGCGCCGAGTCGAGGTGGCCCTGTTGGAGATAGAGCTCCGCCATCGTCTCCGTGACGAACGCGGGCTGCTCGGCGGAGACGTCGACGTGCGCATCGTCGTCCACGACAGACGGTTCGGCCGGCGCGTGGGCGAACGATTCGGCAAACGACTCGGCGAACGACTCCTCGGGCCGATCGGCCGGCGGTTCAGCCGGGGGTTCGGCCGGCGCGCGCTCGGTGATCGGCGGCGTTTCGTAGAACGGCTCCATCTCGATCGGCTGCGGCTCGACGTCGGCCGAGGATGCGATCACGCCCGGCTCGAATGTCTCGAGTCCGTCGAGCGCGTCTGTGTCGCTCGCGGTCGTCGTGGGCGGCAAGCCGTCGTCCGGTAACCCGATGTTGAGATCCGACGCCAACTCGATCTCGGGCGCCGTTTGCGGCTCGAGATCGAGCTTCGACTCGGCAGCCGCTGCCGCCATTTCCGCCATTCCTGGCTTTGCCGCAATCGCGAACGGATCGATCTCGAACGGCTCGTCGAGCGCGGGCGGTGCGGGCGGCTGTTCCTGGACCTCGGTTACGTCCGCCGTGACATTCGCCTCGGGGAAATCAAACGTCTCGGCCGGCTCGGCCGCCGGCTGGTCGATTTGGTCGATTTGGCCTGGTTCGTCGGCTTCGTCGACTCGCGCAACCGGCTTCGATGCGCGCAACGAGCTCAGAGGCACACCACCGAGGTCGAAGCTGTCGAGGTCGAGCAGGTCCTCTTCCTTGGGCGCGTGCTGCGAGCGGGAGCTTTGCTCGATGGTCGGCGGCAGAGGCGGCGGCGCAGCCGGTGTCGACGGCAGCGGTGGCAGCGGTGGCGGCTCGACCTGCGAAGCGTTCGCCGGCTCGAGGCTGGTGTCGGTTGCCTTCTCCACTTCGAGTCCGGCAGCAGTCGCCGCAGGTGCCGCGATTGCCGAGTTGCTCAGCGGTGTCGGCGCTGTGTGATCGACGGCCGGTGCTTGCCTCGACGGCGTCGGCACGAACGGCGGCGGCGTCTCGGACGCGAGGAGCGACATCATGATCTGCGCGATCTCTTCATTGCGCGGATCCGCTTCGAGCACGCGCTGGTACCAGATGCGTGCGGTGTTCGCGTCGCCGGCCTGCCGGGCGATGTCGCCGAGGTGGCGGAGGGCGATGAGGTTTTCGGGGTCGAGCGACAGTGCCGTCTCGAACACGGTACGCGCTTCGTCGAGGCGATTGAGCTCGTAGAGCGCCTGCCCATACACGATGTGCCCGCTCATGTGGCCGGGCTGCTGGGGGAGGTACTCCTGGCAGATGAAGATCGCCTGCTCGAGGTCACCGGCCTTGCGATACTCGTTGGCCAGTGGGGCGAAGTAACGCCGCGGATTCTCGTCGAATTTTTTGCGAAGTTCGTCGATACGGGCGGAACTTGCGGCCATTGAAGCCCTCGATTCGGACAAGCGGCGTGAGGGCCGAAGCCCGGTGCCGGACGAATGCGGATAATACACAGACCCGACGAGGCGCGTCAATCAGAAGTCACACCATCACTTGATTTTAGGTCGTGTCGCGTTCTAACTTTACGAGCTTATCGCGTTCGAGTTTTTCCTCCCCTTTTGCGCTGCGGAATCGTTCCCCATGCTGCAACAGATGCGGAGCCTGGCGAAGTACGTCTGGGTGATCGTTGCCCTGTTCTTCGTCGGCGGCTTCCTTCTCTACGAGACGTCGGGCCTGATGGGCCGGACCCCGGTGACGACCACCACGGCCGTCGCGGTCGTGAACGGCAAAGAGATCATGTACCGCGACTACATGGCGCGCGTACAGAACCAGATTCAGTCCGAGCAGCAGCAGGCGCAGGGCCGCTCGCTGTCGCAGGACGACAACCGCCGGATCGAGAACAGTGTTTTCGATCAAATGGTGTCCGAGGTCCTGCTGAACGACGAATACCGTCGTCGAGGCATCGTCGTCACGGACGATGAAGTGCGCGAATTTGCGCGCTATGCACCGCCGCCCTGGATCACCAACGAGCCGTCGCTCCAGACGGACGGCAAGTTCGATCCGAGCAAATACGGCCGACTGCTCGCCAGCCCACAGGCGCGTCAGAGCGGGTTGCTCTTGCAGCTCGAGTCGTACTATCGCTCCGAGATTCCGCGCGAGAAGCTGTTCGACCAGGTGTCGTCGGGCGTCTACGTCACGAACGCCGAGCTGTGGCGCGCCTGGCGCGACCAGCACGACAGCGCGCAGGTGAGCTTCGTCGCGTTCACGCCGGTCCCCGATCCGAACGCCGCGAAATCGGTCTCGGACGACGACGCGCGCGCGTACTTCGACAAGCACAAGGACCAGTTTCAGGGCCCGGCTCACGCGAACCTGTCGGTCGTGATGATTCCGCGCGCGCTCACGGCGGCCGATACGGCGGCCGCGAAGGCGCGCGCCGAGTCGGTGCGTGAGGAAATTGTGAAGGGAGCGAAGTTCGAGGACGTCGCCAAGCGCGAATCATCGGACAGCGCGTCGGGCCGCAATGGCGGCGATCTCGGCAAGGGCGGCAAGGGTCGCTTCGTACCCGAGTTCGAGAAGGCCGCGTATGCGTTACCGGTTGGCGAAGTGTCGCAGCCGGTGCTGACGCCCTTCGGATTCCACCTCATTCGCGTGGACTCGAAGAAGGGCGACACGTTGTCGCTTCGCCACATTCTGATTCCGATTCAGCCGAGCGATTCGGAGACGGCGCGCGTCGACCGAGACGCCGATTCCCTGTCGCGCCGAGCGGCGCAGAGCGAGCAGGGCGCGAAGCTCGACAGCGCGGCGAAGATGCTGCATTTGCAGATCTTCAAGGTGCAGGCGTTCGAGAACGAGCCGGCCATGTCCGAAGGCCGGCAGATTCCGAGTGTGAGCGCGTGGGCGTTTGGTGGCGCGCACGCCGGCGAGACGAGCGACTTGTTCGATGACGAAAACGGCTACTACCTCGCCCGGCTCGACTCCATCCAGGGTGGTGGTGAGCCGACCTTCGACGCCGTGAAGGAACAGGTCAAGGCGAAGGTGGCGGCCGATCGCGCGATCGACAAGCTCATGCCCGACGCGCAGAAGCTTGCGGCGAGCGCGGCGAGCAGCACGCTCGAGGCGGCGGCACAGCAAGCGAGCAAGAAGGTCGAGCAGACGGCGATGTTCACGCGCGCCTCGATGGTGCCGGGCATCGGCCAGTTCAACGAGGCGATCGGTGCGGCGTTTGCGCTGCCGGCCGGCGCGGTGAGCCAGCCGGTCAAGACCAACAACGGCGTCTTCGTGGAGCGCGTGGACAAGCGCGTGCTCGCCGACAGTGCGGCGTGGGCGGCGCAGAAGGACACGCAGAAGCAGGCGCGCCTGCAGCAACTGCGCGAACAGAGCGTGCAGATGTTCCTGCAGGATCTGCGCAAGTCCGCGAAGATCGACGACAAGCGGAAGAGTATCAACGCGGCGTTGCGCAGGCAGCAGGCGTAGCGGCTCGTACCAAGCCAGAAAGGGCGACCCTCGTCGAGTGGGTCGCCCTTTTTGCATTCGGTCGAGAGGCTTCCGCGCGACTACACCGCACCCTCGTCATCCCGAGCCGGAGCGTAGCGAAAGCGAGGGATCTAACGTCCCGGTCGCGTGGCCGGCCAATCCGCCCGGACGCCGGATTCCTCGCTGCGCTCGGAATGACACGCGCTCAGGATGGCCTGGAGCGCCCGCTGCGTCCACGCGTCAAGCGCGCGCAAAAAAAAGGGCAGCCCCGATGGGCTGCCCCGTAGCGCGTGCGAGCGTCACCAAGCTGACTAGATCAACCGCTTCGGCTCCGGACGCACGGCTTCCTCGTCCTGACGGCGCGCAAAGTCGGGATCACCCGCCGACAAGCGATCGGTGCTCCGCGTATCGCGCATGGACTCGCGGATTGGCTCGCGAATCTCGCGGTCCGCGTCGTTGATGTTCTTCTTGAACTCGCGAATGCCCTTTCCGATCGAGGCCCCGATTTCCGGCACACGCTTGGCGCCGAACAGCACGAGCACGATGACCAAAATGACCATCAGCTCCATGAAACCAATGTTGCCGAAATTCATACCGTCTCCTAGAAGAGCGACCGAGCGATGAGGTACGCGATGAGCACGCCGACGATGCTCAAAAGGGACACGTCGAGCGCCACCGGCCCCAACGTGAACTTGATCAAAACTAAGTCAATGTCCAGCGGACCGAACGTTGGATTCACGCCCGCGGTCAGAAATTGTTTCGCGGCGCCGGCCGGAAACGCGAGCCGAGCCACTTGCTGTAATACGCCGCCCGCGATGAATCCGATGCCCAGCACTATCGCATGAAACACCGGGCGATGTTTGGATGATCCACGAGGTGCCATTAAGACCGTCGCTCCATGACGTACGCAATCGCGTCCGTCAGCGAAGACCGGACAGGGCTTTCAGGAAGGACGCGCAATGCCTGCTCCGCGTCATGCGCCAGCGCTTCACCCCGCTGGCGCGCGTACTCGATACCACCGGCCTCGTGGACGATGGCGACCACATCGGCCAGCACGCCGTCGTCCGGATTCTCCGTCGCGAACAGCGCCTCGATGCGCTTGCGACCAGCCGCCGAGACGCGCGGGAGCGCCGCGATCAGCGGCAGCGTGACTTTGTGCTCGCGGAGATCGAGGCCGCTCGGCTTTCCCGTCACCGACTGATCCTCGGTGTAGTCCAGAATGTCGTCGGCGATCTGGAACGCCATGCCGAGACGATCGCCGTAGCGCGCCAACGGCTCGCGGAACTCGGCGGCGCCGCACAACGCGCCGCTCTCGCAGGCGCACGCGATCAGCGACGCCGTCTTGGCGCGAATCAGATCGTAGTACTGCGCCTCGGTGAACTCGAGCGCGTCCACGGCGCCGAGCTGGCGCATTTCGCCGATCGTCAGCTCGTTGGCGACGTCCGTGACGATCTTGATGATCGCCAGATCGGCCATGCCGACGAGCGCTGTTAGCGCTCTTGAATATAAGAAGTCTCCCATGATCACGGAGACCTGATGGCTGAACAGCGCGTTGATCGTCGGCAGCCCGCGGCGCAGCACCGAATGATCGACCGAGTCGTCGTGCACCAGCGTCGCGAGGTGCATGAGCTCCACCACCGCGGCGAGCGTCTTCACCCGCGGCTCCGGCGTGCCCGTTGCCTGCGAGGCGAGCAACGCCAGCGTCGGGCGAAACATCTTGCCGCGCATCTGCAGCAGGTGGCCCGCCACGTCCTGGATCAGCGGCAGCTCGTGCGTCACGATGTGATGCATCTCGACGACGACGTCCTCCAACCCGGCGCGCACCGGCGCCTGGATGTCGCGCAGCGCGCTCGTGGCCGGCGTGCGCACGCGAACGACGGGGGGTACCAGGCCGCTCATCGCGCCGCCCGTTCGACTTCGTTCATGCGCTCGGCGATGTCCCTGAATTGAATGTCCAGCACGAATACCCGTTGATAGTACGTCAGCGCTTCGGCGGCATTCCCCTGCTCCTCCGCCGCACGCCCCAGAAGATACAACACGCCGACCAGTTGGTCTTCGCTCGCCTTCTCGTTCAACCCGCGGGACAGGATCGACGACGCCAGCCGCGGCTGCCCCTTTTCCAGAAAGCACTGCCCCAACGCTTCGTACGTGGGCAGCCTGTTGGTAGGACTGCCCAGCGCCTTCTGAAATTCCGCGATCGCTTCATCGAGCAGGCCCATCTCCTTGAAGGCGATCGCCAGATCGTAGTGACTCTGGTAATCCTCGGCGTCGACGTTCTCGGCGACACCCTGCTTGAACTTCCGCAGCATGTCCTGGAAGTCGGCGTCCTCGTCTCCCGTCGGCTCCTGCTCGGCGACGACCATCCGCGTATCCTTCGGCTGCTCGTCGTCGCGCAGCCAATCGCCCAGGTTGACGAAGCTGTTCGACGCGGCGGGCGCGGGTTCCTGCGGCGCCTGGACGCCGACGGATGGGCGGCGGGCACCAGGACCTGCCGCGCGCGGTTGTGGCTCCGGCTCGGGCTCCGGGCCCTGCAGCGCATCGAGCGCGGCGCGCGCGCGGAGCTCGTCAGGCGCCAGATCGAGCACCCGTTGATACACGGTCCGCGCCTTGTCGCCCTGCTCCGCGTCCACCAGCGAGCCGCCGAGCGAGAGATAGGCTTCGATCAGTCGCGGGCGGTCGTTCTTCCGGAACGCGTATTCGACGCGCTTCTGGTGATGGCGTACCGCGGCCGGCTCGAGCCGCGCGAGCTCTTCGGCGAGCGACATCGCCAACTCCAGGTCGCCGCCGCGCTCCGCACCGGACATCGCCGTTTCGAGTTCTTTAATACCGCCGTCGCGGTCGCCCGCCTCGAGCATCGCCTCGGCAAGCTCGCGGCGCAGCGACCAATTCTCCGGCTCGCCCTCGACGCTGGCGTGCAAAATCTCGACCGAGTGCATCGCGACCATCGTCGAGCGGCGGGCCACCGACGGCGTCGGCATCGGCTCGTCGTCGATCGTGAGGCTTTCGGTATTCAGATCGACCAGCTCTTCGAGCGGCTCGGCGGCCGATTCATCCGCCTCGTCGTCGATCAGGCCCAGATCGTCGGAGAGCGTGATCTCTTCGAGCGACGTCGTGGCGCGCGGCGTCGAGGCGGCCGGCGGCGTCGGAACGGTCGGCACGTCGACATCCATCAGCGGCAGACCATCGAGCGCGGCGTGGGCCGGCGTCGGCAGCGGCGGCGCGGGCGGCAGCGAGGTGGCCGGCGTGGTAAGCGCGGACACGTCGAACTCGATCGATGGCGTTTCGCGCGTCGGTTCGTCGTCGACGTCAGGAACGATGAATTGCAGTTCGCCGCCGATCGACTCCTCGCCGGTCTCGTCGATCCGCTCGATCGGCGCTTCGTCGCGTGAGGCGTGCGTCGGCGCCGACGAGCGATGGAGGGGCGGCGGCTCTTCGGCGCCCAGCGACGTCGGCTCGAAATCGAGCAGCGACGACGTCGGCGTGCTGCGAATGAGGTCCGCGTCGGCCAGGTACGTTTGCTCGAGTCCGAGCAGCGATTCCGACGGCGTCTTGTCGATCGCGAGCGCGTTCGCGCGTTCCTCGTCACCAATTCGCGTGATGCCGCTGAGCGGCGCGTCCATCGGGTGCGCGGGCGTGCCTTGAATCGCGATGTCGGCGCGCGTGATCGGCGCTTCCATCGGCTCGTCGACGAGCGACGGTTCGTCGAGCGACGGCTGTGCGGCGACCGGCGTGATCGGAGCGGGCGGAGTCATCGGCGCGACCGGCGGCGCCGATCGCGCCGGCGTTGGCGCTCGTGGCGGCGGCGCCGGCTCCGACTGCACGGGGATCGCGCCACTCGTCCGCGCGCGGGGCGCATCGTCCAGGTCCAGGAAAATCAGATCCTGCGACTTGGTCGCGCGCCGGCTCCCGCCGTCGGATTTGATCTCCACGGTGGGATCGAGCGCGCGAATGCGATCGGCCGTCGAGGCAGCGTCGTCGCCCCGCCCCTCGGACTGGTAGCGTGCATGGAGAATTTGCAGCTGGTCGATCGCTTCGTCCTTCCGCTCCGCCTTCGTGAGCTGGTCGGCGAGCATGAGGCGAATCTCTTCCTGGTCCGGCGAGAGGTCCGCGAACTCCTTCAGCGCGCGGAACGCTTCGTCCGTTTTGCCGGCCTTCTGCATGCGGTCGGCGTACTCGAGGAAGTTGACCTTCGCCTCGCCCTTGAAGCCTTTTTGCGCGCTGATCTTGCCGAGCTTGTAGTAGACGCTCGCGCGACCCGGGGACTGGCGGAGGATCTTGTTACACAGGGCGATGGCGTTGTTGAAAAAGCCGGTGTCGGCATAACGGTCGACCGCTTTCTCGTAGTAGTCGACCGCGTCGGCCACGTTTCCCTGGCGCAGCATGAGATCGCCGACGCGGTTGAACAGCGCCACGTCGAGCTCGTCGGCATACTCATCGAATGAATCGAGCAGCTTGACGTAAAGCGCCAGCGCCTTGTCGATCTGCTTCTTTTGCTCGAACTCGGCAGCCTGCTTTTTCAGCTGTGCGACTTTGGACATCAGCGCCTGCAGGGGCTCCGCACGGCCCAAAAACGGCCGCGGAAGACCGAGGAAAGTGGAGGCTTAAGTTACCTCTAAGTCACTAGAGTGACAAGGTTTGCCCCCCACGAACGTGGCCGTGCAGCGGTTGTCCCCGTACCAGTACGGCAACTCGCGAACGTCCCGAATGTCGAACACCGCGAGGTCGGCCCGAAAGCCGGGCGCGAGCTGTCCGACCTCCTCCGCCAGGGCGAGGGCCGCCGCACCGTTTACGGTGGCGGCGACGACCGCTTCCGCGGCGCTCAAGTGCAGCTGGCTTACCCCAAGCGTAAGGACGAGCGGCAGGCTTGGGGTCGGCGACGTACCCGGATTGAAGTCAGTCGCGAGGCCGACCGGCACGCCGGCGTCGATGAATCGCCGTGCGGGCGCGTGCTTCGTCTTGCCCAGGAAAAGCATGGTGCCCGGAAGCAGCGTGGCCACCGTGTTCGACCCCGCGAGCGCGGCGATGCCGCCGTCCGAAACCGCCGCCAGGTGATCGGCCGACGTCGCGTTGAGCGAAGCGGCGAGCTCCGCGCCGCCGGACGACGTGAGCTCGTCCGCGTGCAGCTTGAGCAAGAGACCCGCATCCCGCGCCGCACGAAGAATGACACGGCTCTCATCGACGGTGTAAACGCCGGTCTCG
This sequence comes from Gemmatimonadaceae bacterium, assembly GCA_035606695.1. Lineage (NCBI taxonomy): Bacteria > Pseudomonadati > Gemmatimonadota > Gemmatimonadia > Gemmatimonadales > Gemmatimonadaceae > Gemmatimonadaceae bacterium. The sequence continues at coordinate 78,590 of DATNEW010000019.1, read as the reverse complement.
CAAAACACGTCGGCGAAGCGCGCCAGACGCTGCGCGGCGACGGCGGGAATCATCTCGTGCACGAGCAGATCGACGTACGCGGCGCGTTTGGCGCTCGACTCGCGATGTTCGAGCGGGATTTCATGTGCGCCGAGGAACGTCGGGACGACGCGCATGGGCAGCGCCGCGGCGAGACGTGCGATCACTCGCAGCGTCTTGAGCTCGTCGTCGAGGCTCAAGCCGTAGCCCGACTTCACTTCCACCGTCGTGGTGCCGAAGGACGCCAAACGCCGCAGTCGCGGCAGCGCGAGCTCGAACAGCGCGTCTTCGCTGCGCGTGCGCAGATCGCGCACCGACGAATGAATGCCGCCGCCGCGCCGCGCGATCTCCATGTAGTCGAGCCCGGCCGCGCGCAGCTCCTGTTCGTCGTATCGCGCGCGGCCGAAGATGCCGTGCGTGTGTGAGTCGACGAGGCCGGGCGTGATGACGCCCTGGCGGCAGTCGTATTCATTCGCGCGGGGAAACCGCGAACGCAAACTCTGGAGCGGTTCGACCGCGGTAATACGGTCGCCGGTCACCGCGACGGCGACGCCGGTCTGCACGACCGCGTCGTTCATTTCCGCGCCGCGCCGCGCGCGGGCCGGTCCGGCGCACGTCACCACTTGCGACGCGTTGACGAACAGCGTCGCGGGCGCGGTGTCGCTCATGCCAGCATGTCCTTCGCGCGCGACAAGCGCAGCGGCGCTTCGGCCTCGCCACGACAGGCGTAGAAGCACGCGTTGCAGTCGATCGGCTTGTAGCGTTTGAAGTCGCGCCAGTGAAAGTCCGTCGGAAAATCGGGACAGCGTTTCACGTTGCCGAGCGGGTCGATGTGGACGGTGCGCATGCCCGACCGGCACGGGGCGCGAAGCTCGCCGCGCAGGTAGCGCGGGATCTGCTCCAGGTAATGCTCGGAGTTGGAGACGGCGTGCCGCGTCTTGCGCTTGAACGCGAGCACGTCGGCGATGACTCGCTCGACGTCGCGCAGCTGCGCGCCGGCGATCAGGTGGTCGCGGTTCCCGTTCTTCGAGTCGGTGTAGACGCTGAGGTTCACGCCGTAGCCGAGCGCCGCGGCCCGGCGGATGATCGGCATGATCTGATCGACGTTGTCGTTCTTGATCACCGTGTTGAACCGCACGTTGTCGACACCGGCGTCGCGCATGTCGGACACCGCCGCGAAGATGCGGTTCACGAGGCCGGGAATGCCGCGCGCGCGGTCGTGCCGCTCGTCGAGATAGTCGAGCGAGATGCTGAGCTGGTGGACGCCGGCCGCCTGCAGCGCGCGTGCGCGATCGGCCGTCAGCATCGCGCCGTGCGTGAGCAGGGTGATGTACGTGAGTGGGATCGCGCGCGAGACCGCGCCGACCAGGTCCTCGAGGTCGCGGCGGAGCGTCGGCTCACCGCCGGTGAACGTCACGATCATCGGGTTGAAGAATCGCGCCGCCTCGGCGAAGCTCTCGAGCTCCTGCGTCTTTGCCGACGCGTCAGTCTTCCAGTAGTCGCAAAAGCCGCAGCGTGCGTTGCAGCGCTGCGTGACCTCGAAGCTGACGAGCATGGGCATGCGGCGCGCCTTCAGCCACGCGTACTTGCCGACGAAGAGCGGAACGTGCCAGGGGCGAAAGGCGTTGGAGAGCATATTATGAGGCCGTCATCCTGAGCGAGCGCCAGCGAGTCGAAGGATCCCCGTCCCGACGGCGGAGCCCTCCGCAATGAAGGGGGTCCCTCATGCGCCCAGAGGGCACCCGGCTCCGCTCGCTCGGGATGACTGAGCCGTCATCCCCTCATCGGCAGCTGAATCCCCTGCTCTTCCGCCGTCCGAATGGCGATGTCGTAGCCCGCCTCCGCATGCCGCGCGACGCCGATGCCCGGGTCATTCGTGAGCACGCGCTCGAGACGCACGCGCATTTCGGGCGTGCCGTCGGCGACGATGACCTGGCCCGCGTGGAGCGAGTTCCCGATGCCCACGCCGCCGCCGTGATGGAACGAGACCCACGAGGCACCGCTCGCCGTGTTCAGGAGCGCGTTGAGAATCGGCCAGTCGGCGATCGCATCGCTGCCATCCTTCATCGCTTCGGTTTCGCGGAACGGCGAGGCAACGCTGCCGGTGTCCAGATGATCGCGGCCGATGACGATCGGTGCGCTTAATTCTCCTTTTGCTACTAAATCATTCAACGCGACGCCGAACTTCGCGCGCTCGCCCTGCCCCAGCCAGCAGATGCGCGCCGGCAATCCCTGAAAGTGAATGCGTTCGCGCGCCATCTCGATCCAGCGCCGCAAGTGCGCGTCGTGCGGGAAGAGCTCGAGCACGAGCTCGTCGGTGCGATCGAGATCTTTCTTGTCCCCGGACAATGCCACCCACCGAAACGGACCCTTCCCCGCGCAAAACAGCGGCCGCACGTACTCGGGCACGAAGCCCGGAATGTTGAAGGCGTTCGCCACGCCGTTGTCGAGCGCCACCGTGCGAATGTTGTTGCCGTAGTCGAACGCGATCGCGCCGCGCGCCTGCATGGCGAGCATCGCCTTCACGTGCTCGACGATCGAGGCATTCGCGCGGCGAACGTACTCGTTGGGATCGCCGCGCCGGAGCGCCGCCGCGTCGTCGAGCGACATGCCGGCCGGCACATATCCATTCAACGTATCGTGCGCGCTCGTCTGGTCGGTCAGAACATCCGGCGTGACGCCGCGACGTACCAGCTCCGGCAGGATCTCCGCCGCATTGCCGGCGAGCCCCACCGACAGCCGGCGCTTCGCGTCGGTCGCCTCGCGAATCCACCCAAGCGCTTCGTCGAGATTCGACGTCTTGCGATCGCAGTAGCCGGTCTCGATGCGCTTGTCGATGCGCGCCTCGTCGACTTCGATCCCCAGGATCGCGGCGTCGTTCATCGTCGCGGCCAGCGGCTGCGCGCCGCCCATGCCGCCCAGGCCGGCGGTGAGCACGAAGCGGCCGGCGAGCGTGCCGTTGAAGTGCGTGTCGGCCACGGCGCCAAACGTCTCGTACGTGCCCTGCACGATTCCCTGCGAGCCGATGTAGATCCACGAGCCCGCGGTCATCTGGCCGTACATGATCAGGCCGGCTCGTTCGAGTTCTCTAAAGTAGTCCCAGTTCGCCCAGCGACCCACGAGGTTGCTGTTGGCGATGAGCACGCGCGGCGACCAGGCGTGGGTGCGAAACACGCCGACCGGCTTGCCGCTTTGAATGAGCAGCGTCTCGTCGTGCTCGAGCTTGCGCAGCGCCGCGACGATGGCGTCGAACGCCTCCCAGTTGCGCGCCGCCTTTCCCGTTCCGCCATACACCACGAGATCCTGCGGCCGCTCGGCCACCTCGGGATCGAGGTTGTTCATCAGCATGCGCAGCGCGGCCTCCTGCTGCCAGCCTTTGCAGGAGAGCGCCGAGCCGCGCGGCGCGCGAACCGTGCGGGGCGCGTGGTCGGTCGTCGGGTCGGGTCGGGTCAATACGGACATGTTGATTCGCGAATGCTCATTCAATATTTGGAAACAGCGCATCGCCCTGAATCAGTTCGGCGAGACGCTCGATGTCCGGCGCCAGCACGCGGTCGCGGTCGAGCGGCGGCACCGCGGCGCGCACGGCCGCGTGCGCGCGTGCCACGCCGCGCCCCGGCTTGAGCGGCGCCCGATAATCGATTCCCTGCGCGCCGCACATCAACTCGATCGCCAGCACGTACCGTACGTTCTTGACGATGCGCCTGAGCTTCCACGCGGCCGCCATCGCCATCGGCACCACATCTTCCTTGCTGCCGTCCGTCGGAATGGTGTCCACGCTCGCCGGATGCGACAGCACCTTGCACTCGCTCGCCAGCGACGCCGCGGTCACCTGCGCCATCATGAACCCGGAGTTGACGCCGGCGTCGCGCGTCAGGAATGGCGGCAGCCCTTGATTCAAATCCGGATGCACCAGCCGATCGATCCGCCGCTCGGCGATCGTCGCGAGGTTCGTGAGCGCGATCGCCATGAAGTCGAGCGCCATCGCCACCGACTGCCCGTGGAAATTGCCGCCGCTCAACAGATCGCCGCTCTCGAACACGAGCGGATTGTCGGTGGCCGCATTCAGCTCGCGCCCAATGACCGATGCGGCGAAATCCAACGCGTCGAGCACCGGGCCGTGCACCTGCGGCATGCAGCGGAGCGCGTACGCATCCTGCACGCGTGGATCGTTCTCGCGATGCGATTCGCGAATCTCGCTGTCCGCCAACAGCTCGCGCAGATACGCCGCCGACGCCGCCTGGCCGAGCTGTCCGCGCACGTCGTGGATGCGCGGGTCGAACGCGACCGGGGTGCCGAGCAGCGCTTCGAGCGACATGGCGCCGGCAATGTGCGCGGTGCGCCAGAGCCGGTGCGCATCGACGAGCGCCAGCGACGCAATCGCCGTATGCGCCTGCGTGCCGTTGATGAGCGTCAGTCCTTCCTTCGTCGCCAGCGTCATCGGCTCCAGATTCACCGCGCGCAGCATGTCGGCGGCGGGCCCGCATTCATCGCCGCGATGGAGCGTTCCTTCCCCGATCACGGACAGCGCGAGATGCGCGAGCGGCGCGAGATCGCCGCTCGCACCGACGCTGCCCTGCTCGGGAATCGGCGGGTGCAGCCCCGCGTTGAGCATCTCGAGCAACAGCTCCGCGAGCTCGATGCGCGCGCCCGAGTAGCCCTTGGAAATGACGTTCGCGCGGAGAAGCATCATCGCGCGCACTTCGCGCTCGGGAAGCAGATCGCCGACGCCCGCCGCGTGACTGCGCACGAGATTCACTTGCAGCTCGGCCAACCGCTCCGGCGGGATGGCGACTTCGGACAACTTGCCGAAGCCGGTCGTCACGCCATACGCGACAGCGCGTTTGCTGACGAGCAGCTCGACGATGCCGCGCGTCAGTCGCGCGCGCTGTCGTGACTGCGGCGCCAACGAGACGCGTGCACGGTCGCGCGCGACGGCGGCGACCTGCTCGATCGTGAGAGAGTTGCCGTCGATGACGACTTCGGGAGGCATGCAGCAAGATATCCATGCGAGTCATCCCGAGCGACCCTGGGCGACCAGTTGTCATCCCGAGCGAGCGAAGCGACCAGTTGTCATCCCGAGCGAGCGAAGCGACCAGTTGTCATCCCGAGCGAGCGAAGCGAGTCGAGGGACCCCCGTCCCGGCGGAGAAGCTGTACGCAGCGCTCCGCTGAGACCGGGGTCCCTCGACTCCGGCGCTACGCGCCTCCGCTCGGGATGACAACGCTCACAAACCATCCAACATGGTTCGACTCACGGCGCCCGATTCAGCTCCGCGTTTCCGACGGCACTCTGATACGACCAGTCGAACACCACGTGATCCGCCGCCACATAGGCCACGCGCACCGCGGCAAAGTGTACGCCGTCGGTCTTTTGCGTGCGAAACACGTACGCGTATCCAGGCAGCGCCTGGATGCCGGTGGGCGCGAACCCCGCCGAAGGTGCACGGTCGATCGACGTGAGGTCGGTGACCGGGGTCGTCGAGTACAGCATCATTGTGACCGCGCTACGGCCCGGTGCGAACCACAGCGAACCGTCCGCCTGACGCTCGACGGTGAAATCGAGATCGGTGCGTGCGGCCGAGCTCACCGTACCGACTCGCTTCGTGGTCTCATCCAGGAACAGGAAGCCGGCACTGTCCGCGCGCGCCGAATGCGCGTACACGACGACATTGCGGGCGTCGAAGCGCGGCGTGTCGAGATGCGCATCGCTCCACTGACTCTCGTGCCCGTCGTGTGTGATGGCGCTGACGACGAAGCATTCCGAGACGCCGTTCGCGAGATTGCCGGCGAGGAACCCGTCGGACACGGTCGAACCTTCGAGCACCCAGTTGGCCGTGCACACGCCGCGCGTGCCGTCGTATGGCGTCGAGTACACGCGATAGTGATCGAACGTCGCGCGCGAGGCATCGACCGCGTTGCTGCTCCACGCGAGTTGCACCGCGCCGTTGAGCGAGATCGACGTCAATCCCTGCGGTGCTGGGAGTCGCGACTGGAGATCGATCGAGATCGTCTCCGAATGCGCCAGCTCGTCGCCGTTGTCGTCGCGCGTGGCGACGTAGTATTGCGCCTCGGGCAGGCCGGCATCGTGGAACGACGGCGACGTCGTCGTTGCACGAAGCTGCCAATCCCCTCCGCCCAAACGCCCGTACACATTGAACGAATTGGCGCGGCCGCTGGTCGGGACTTCCCAGGTGAGCAGCACGCCGAGTGGCGTCGTGGGATCGCCGCTCGGAATCAGCTGATACGTCAGATTGGTGGGCGCGTCGGGATCGACGTCGGGACCCGTGAGCTCATCGCACGCGACGAGTGGAAGAATCACCGCGAGCGAGATCACCGAGAAGATCGAACGAGACAGTGTCATTGCGCAGTCCGGGTGGGTTACGGCACGCCAGAATGCATTCGGCACACCCTCAGACCGCTCGACGTAACTGTTTGTGAATACGCAGGTTGAAAAAACGCGCGGGGCCAGGCCGTCCTGACACGAGGACACTCCCCTGCCCACTTGCTGCGACGGTGCGCACGAGGTGCCTAAGGCACCGTCGAGCGAACGGTGGCGCGGTTGTAGTCGAACTTGATGTCCGGATCGGCCTTGAGCGCGATCGTGAAGTTGAACGCGAAGTTGCCGTTCGGCGACTGCGTAAAGGCGAAGATCGCGCGCCAATCGTGCAACTCACGCTGCAGTTGGACGATGTGGCTGGCGAACTCGTGGCGCTCGAGATCGTACGTGGTCGTCCACTGCGCCGACCACTTCGGCGTGAGATTGAAGCTGGTGTTCGCGTTGAGCGACGTGGTCGGCGGAATGCGATACAACGCGCCACCCGCCGTCGCCGACGTCACCGGCACGTCCGTGGTCGGCTGCGCGCGCAGGTTGTTGAGACACGCGTCGAGCAGGAACGGATCGTTGCCGACGGTTGCCGCGCAACGCGCTCGCGGATCGAAGTCGATGATGTTACTGCCGACGCCGCCCGACGGCGGCCGTGGACTCGAGCGCGTGAACGTCAGCGAGGCGCGCCAGCCTTGCGACGGCGGCACGATGAACCGGTCGCCGCCGCGCGAGCTGCCCGCGACGGGCTGCGCGGCCAGCGCCTGCGCCATGGCGTCGTCCGGCCGCGGCCGAACCTGATCGGTGCCCGTCGTCGGCGCTTTTTGCGGCGCGGGCACGGCCTTGCCGAACAGCCGGGTGAACACCGCGAACGGGTTCTGGTCGCGGCTGATGTTGAAGGAGGCGCTGACATTCGTCAGATACGGGCCGAACTTCGCCGTGTCGCTCAACGTGCTGCCCTGAAAGAGCGAGTAATTGCTGTTGAAGTCGAAGCCGGGCAGAAGATCGGAGCTCAACGAATAGCCCCAGTTGTCGCTCGTGAATCCGGTGAGCAGACTGCGATTGCCTTCCTGGACCGCGTGCTGATGGCGAACGAAGTCGTACGAGATCGGCGTGAAGTTGATGCTCAACAACTTCACGTTCTTCGGTGCGTTCGAGGCCTGCGTGCTGTCCTCGTCGTCCCGGCGAATCTTCGCTTCGAACGTCTGGTTGAGCCCCAGCGTCACGGCGCTCTGCTTCAGGTCGCCGAGGTAGCCTTTCCGGGTGCGGCCCGTCGCGATGAGGTAATCGTCCGACACGTTCGATGACGGCGCCCACGAGTAGCTGAGCGTCGGTTGAATCGCGTGGCGCAGGCGCGAGAACGGGCCGACGCCGGGCAGAAACGCATAGAGCGTCGGCGAGGCGCTCACACCCAGGCTGATGCGCTTGGACTTGAGCAGACTGCCGCCCTGAAAGACATACTTCCCGCCGGTGCGCTCCGACGCCACCATCAGCGGCCCCGGATCGATGTTCTGCAGGCTGAAGCTCGGCGTCAGATTGAAGCGGTTCTGGCCGAGCGACGGCAATTGAAACTCGGGCACCCAGTCGAAGTCGCTGCGATACGTCGCGGCGTACACACGCTGATCGGTGACCGCTCCGCTCTCGACGTCGTAGATCGTGAACTGCTGCGGGAAGTTGTTCCGCTGCTGATTCAATCGAAACGAGTTTCGAAAGTCCCAGCCGAAGATCTGCACGGGCGTATCGAAGCTCATCGTCGCGTTCGCGGAATTGCGGCCGTTGAACTTGGAGCTGTCCAGGCGCGGCGTCGTGATGCCGTTGATCGTCACGTCGCGCGTGAAGTACGTGAACGCGCCGAGTCCCGGCTGATCCATGCCGAGCACGTCGTTGCGCGAGAAGCTGAAGCTCGGCGTCCAGCTGAACTTGTCGCCGATCGCCACGGGCGACGTCGTGAGGCTGACCGACGGAATGCCCTGATCGACCTGCGTGCGTCCCGGATATTGTTTGCGCGTCGCGCCGATCGTCAGCGAGGCGGGGCCGATCTTCGATTGATAGTTCGCCTGCGACGCGATGGTCGCGAGCGCCGAATATGGATTGAACGTGTTCTGCCGCTGCAGCGTCGTGCTGGTGACGTAGTTGAAGTTCGTGTTCAGGTGGTTGTTGCGGCCGAAGTCTTCCTGGTGATTCCACGAGACGGCGAGGTTGGTCGAGGCGTCGCGCTGGCGCGTGTATCCAAGGCCGATGCGCCCGGCCAGAAATCGGTCGAGCCATTTGTAATCCCAGTCGGCGTTGTAGCGCACCCACCCCGGATCGCCCGGCACGCCGCCCGCGGCGGTGCGCCAGTCGAACCACGCGGACATGTCCGCGTAATCACTCAACGCCCAGTAGTAGCCGATGTGCTCGACGTTGCGGCGGTACGAGGACGAGCTGCGAATGATGTCGCCGACGCCGAACTGCGGCGTGAGAATGCCGCTGTGCCGCCCCGGCCGTTCATCGCTGAAGATGAACGGAAACCACATCACCGGAATGTCCTTGATGTAGAGAATCGCCGGGCGCGCGACCATGGTGTTGCCGCCCGTGCGCTTGGCTTCGTGATACCGAAACTGATAATCGGGAATCGAGTCATCGCAGCTCGTCATCCGGCCGCCGCCGATGTACGCGACGGAATTCTTGGCGCCCGTGGTGTCGAGATCGATGCGCGCGCGATCGAAGCTCACGTACCAGATCTCGCCGTTGTTCACGGGGAGACTGGCGTTCGTGATGAGCAGCGAGCGCGCGGCCAGATTGTACTTCCCATAGCCGTGGCCGCGCACTTCCGACTGGCCGCTGCTCGACGGCGGCGTGAGCACGTAGTGCCCGCCCGTGATCACCTGCCGATCCGCCTGCGTGTAGTAGATGCCGCTGTCGCTGACGACGCGATTGGAGTCGCGCTCGACGGCGGCGGGGCGTTTCGGCGCCGCGAGCAGATCGAGCGACTTGCGATCGGCATCGAAGTACGCCGTGTCGGCGGCGTACCGCGTCGTGGTATAGCCCTTCTTCTGCAACAGCCGCAGCGTCACCGAATCCGGTGGCGGAAACACCGGGCGTTTGGCCGTCGAGTCCTTAGTCGTGTCGCGCGGCTGCTGCCGGACGGCCGTCGCATTTCGCGGCCGTCCGGGAATGATCTGCGCTTGACTCGTGCTGACGGGGAGCACCGCGAGCACCGTGAACAGCGCGGCGCTCAGCCACTTCAGGATCACGTCAGACCCCTCGGGCGGCCGACGTCATCGTCATCGTGGTCATCGTCGCGATCGTTCGAGACCAGCGCGAGACGGCGCCGCTTGCGGCGATAGATCACCGTGGCGGCGAGCACGCTCAATTCATAGAGCGCATAGAGCGGAACGGAGAGCGCGATGGTCGTCCACACCATGTCGCCCGGCGTCAGGAACGCCCCGGCGATCACGATGAGCACGATCGCGTGGCGACGATACTTCGTCAAAAATTGCGGCGTCACGATGTTGAGCGCGGCCAACGCCAGCACGACGATCGGCAGCTCGAAGCTGATCCCGAACGTCAACACCATCGCGAATATGAAATCGAAATAATCCTCGGCCGTGATGAGCGGCACGAGCGAGGGCCCGGCGAAACCGAACAGCCACGGCAACGCCAGCGGCACGACGACGAAATACGCGAGCGCCGCGCCGGCGATGAACAGCAACACGCCCGAGAACAGCACGACCAGGCCGACACGTTTCTCGTGCGCGTGCAGCGCCGGCGCCAGGAAGGCCCACGTCTGGTAGATGATGACCGGCGACGCGAACACGAGGCCGATCGTTATCCCCGCGTTCATGATGACGGTGAAGCCTTCGCTCGGATGCGTGTACACGAGCTTGTGCTCGGGAATGAGCGGTAGCACCGGGCGCGCGAGAAGCCCGACCGCGTCGAACGTATACGACAGCCAGAAGCCGACGCCGATGCACACGAGCAGCGCCGCCAGGCAATAAATGATGCGCCAGCGCAGTTCCTCGAGGTGATCGAGGAACGGCATCTCTCCGGCATTCGACCGCGGTATCGCCATTCCCACGCTGCGTTAGCCTCGATTCTTCAGCAGTTCTCTGGCCAGCTCGTACTCGTCGGAATTCGGAAAATCACGCATGACTCGATTCAGGAACGGCCGCGCTTCCGACTTCTTGTTCGCATCCCACAGCTGCCTGCCATGCCGATACAACGCCGTCGCCGCTTCGGGCGCCTTGGGATACCGGGTGTAGATGATCTGGTTTACCGAATCCGCCGCCGCCTTGTTCCCGTCGGCCACGAACGATTCGCCGATCTTCAACATAGCGCGCGGCGCGAGCTGATCGTCGGGATACGAAGCAACCAACTGCTCGAACCCGCGCCGGGCGCTCGCATACGCCCCCTCGCCCAGTTGCTGGTTCGCGGTCGTATAGAGCGTCGCGGGCCCGGGTCCGCGGTTCATCGCCGAGTCGCGGCCGAGGGTCGCGCCGGAGCTCGGCGACACGGGCGTCGGCGCCGAACTGTTCGCCGCCTGATCGGCCAGCGCCTCGAGACGCGCGCGCTGCTCCTGCAGGTTGCGCGTCGTCTGGCCGAGCAATGTCTGCACGGACACCATCTGCTGGTTCAGCGCGTCGAAGTTGCCGCTCGCGGTCGCCTGAAACGAGGCAAGGCGCGCCGCGGTGGATCGCAGCGAGTCGATCATCATGTCGATTTTCCGCGACAGATTCGCGATCTCGGCCCGCTGCGACGTGGACGTGCGGAGATGCAGCGTGTCCCCGGTCGCGAGCTGCGCGCGCGTGGCGATCATCTCGTCTTGCAACAACCGAATGTCGCTCTTGGAGGCCAGGCAGCCGGCCGCCACGAGCAGGGCAACCGGCGCGACCGAGGTGAGTTTCCTCATGGCTTGCGCAGCGTTTGGCCACCCGAGGTGATCTCGAATTCCGCGCGGCGATTCTGCGCCCATGCGGACTCATCCGATCCCTGCGCGATGGGACGCTCCTCTCCGTAGCTGATGGTTTCGATGCGCGAATCCGCGACACCGTGATCGATGAGATATCGCTTGGCCGCGGCGGCGCGCCGCTGCCCCAGCGCCAGGTTGTACTCGTCCGATCCTCGTTCGTCGGTGTGGCCGGCGATGCGAATCATCACGCCCGGGTTGGCCTGCAGGATCGGCACCTTGGCATCGAGAATCGCGCGATCCTCGGGCCGCAGGTCGGACTGATCGTAATCGAAGTGCACCATCGCGGTCAGCGCCGAGCGGAGGCTGCCCGCGGAATTCGCGGCGTCGCGTGCGGCGGCTTCGGCGGCGGCGATCGAGTCGGCCCGGCGGCGCGCGGCATCAGCGGCGGCGCGGCGTGCCGCGTCTTCCTGAGCCAGGCGCGCGCTGTCGGCGTTCGGACCCGACATCGAGGCCTGGGTTGGCGTCGGCGCGGGTGCGGCCTTGTGGTGACAGGCGTCGAGGATGGTCACGGACAACAGTGCCAGCGTCAGCCCCGCGATCCGGTGCGTGCGCATCATGATCAGTCTCCCGTGTGGCGAGATAAGACAGCGAATCGATAGATGAGAAAGAGAGTTAAAGGTTCTTGAATACCAAGGTGCTTATAACGGCGCCGCGGTGGGTCACGGCGACGCGAGGTGCGGCGACCAGGCGGCCAACCGCGAACCGGGCGACTTGGTGAGCTGGCGCAACCGCTGCGATTCGGTGTCGAGCACCCAGAGCTGCCGCACGCCGGTCCGGTCCGACGTGAAGACCAGGTGGCGCGAATCCGGCGCCCACGCCGGCTGCTCGTTCGCACCGTCGCTCGTCAGCTGCTTCGGGGTGCTCCCCGTCGTCTTGATGATGCGCAACTGAAATCGGCCGTTCATCAGTTCCTGATACGCGATCAACCGGCCGTCCGGCGACCAGTCCGGATCGGAGCGGTACGCCTTGGTGCTGAAATCGTAGTTGGTGAGGATGTCGTTGTTCGTGCCGTCAGCGTCCGTAATATACAACTCCGGATGGCCGCCGCCGTTGTTCACGTACGCCACGCGACGCCCATCCGGACTCGGCGCGGGGCTCGAGCTCTCGAAGCCGCGGCTCACCGTCATGCGCCGCGGATCGCCGCCGCTCACCGGAATCGAATAGAGATCCGTTCCGTTCTCGCCGGCGCGTCCAAAGACGATCGTGTTGCCGTCCGGCATGAACTCGGGCGTGATGTAGCTCACGTTGCGGGTGGGACCGATGAGGGATCTCGAACGCCCCGTCGCGAGATCGATCAGGTAGATTCTCGACGACGCACCGTAGGTCGCATACGCCAGCATGTTCGCTTGCGGATTCCACGCCGGGCTCGCGCCGTTCTCCTCCGTCGGCACCGTGATCTCCGACGCACCGTCGCTGTCGACGATGCGAATCGCCGACCCGCGCATGTACGCAATGCGCGTCGCCGCGATGCCCGGCTGTCCGGCCATCCACCGTTCGATCTCGTCCGAGGCGCGGTGCACACCCATGCGCCAGTCGCGACTCAAACCCGACGAAACGAGCGGGAACTCGCCGACGTTCACCACCGCGCCCTTCGAGACGTCGTGCAGCGAGACGTGCAAGCCGCCGCCGACCATCGTGATCTGCACCACCGCGATGGTTCCGATGCGGCTGAACAGCGGATAATTGAGCCCGAGGCCGTTCGCGCCGCGCAACGCGCCGGGATCGGTGGTGTCGATCGGCACGATCGTGAACCGGTCGCTGTAGTCCAGATCGCGTTGAACGATCGTGCGCACCGAATCGCCGAACGCACCCGCGACGGGCAGGACCGCGACGGCAAGCTTGTCGTGCAGCGGATCGTATGTTGCGCCAATGAAGATGCCCCGGCCGCCCGTCGTATCCTGCGCGACGAGGCGCGGTGAAACCGAAATGATCAAGGCAGCGGCGCCGGCCGCCACGCGTCCGTAACGAATCATCGATAGCTCGAAGGAGAGAACCGGAACGTCACCGGCAGAATGTCTTCACGAAACCCCGGCGGCAGCGCGCCGAATTCATGCGCGTTCGCCGCCGCCTCGACGGCGCCAAGGGCCCGTTGATCGAACGAGTAATTCCTCGAAGAGGTCACGATTCGAATCGACTCGGGATCCACCGATCCGTCGCGCTTGATGACGAAGCGGACCTCCGCGACCAGGTTCGAGCTCAAATTCCCAAAGCGCATGATCACGCGCCGCGCGATGTTGTCGATGTACCAGGGATAGTCGAACTCGATCCCCGGCGCGACGAGGTTGGCTACGTCCGAACCTTTGCCGCCGGTCGCTCCGCCTCCCGCCGTCGCCGGCGTCTGCGTGGGCTTGGCCGTTGGGCCGAGATCCGGCGCGCGTTTCGGCGGCGTCTTCGAAACCGGCTTGGGCTTCGGGACGGCCGGCTTGGGTTTCACCGGCTCCGGCTTCGCCACCGAAGGCGTTGGCGCGGGCTTCGGAGGTGCCTCGGGCTGAACCGCACCGATGGCGCGCTCGCCGGCCGGCGCCGCGATCAACTGCACCATGTACGGCGGAGGTCCCGCCGACGGCCGCGACACGTGCGCGAACAGGAACACCGCCACTAACCCGCCGTGCAGCACAACCGACACGGCGAAGCCCGAAGCAAGGCGCGGGGACGCCACCGCGCTCACTTCGGAATGTTCTCCGGCTCGGTCACGAGCCCGACGTTGGTCACACCATTCGCATTCATGATCGCCATGAGCTGCACCACCGTCCCATAGGGGACGCCCTGGTCTGCTCTGAGATACACGCCATTTCGCGTTCGGTTCTTCGAGATCGTCTTGAAGAGCACGCGAAAATCGCGCAGCGTCATCGACTCGTTGTCCACGGAGATCTGCCCGGCCTTGTTGACGGTGATGTTCATCCCGTCCTTCGACTCGAGCGGCTTGGCCTGCGCTTCCGGTAACTGAATGTCGACGCCGCCCTGCATCAGCGGCGCGGTGATCATGAAGATCACGAGCAAGAGCAGCATCACGTCGATCAGGCTGACGACGTTCACATCCGCATTCAGCTCGTAGCGGTGACGACGGCCGCGGCGCGCCATGTCAGATGCGCCCCTCGCGCACGAGCAGCGCGATCACCGCCGTATTGAAGCTCTCCATTCGCCCGTCGAAACGGTTCAACCGGCTCGCAAAGATGTTGTAACCGAACGTCGCGGGAATCGCGACGCTCAACGCGGCCGCCGTCGCAATCAGGGCCTCGCCGACGCCCGGCGCAACGGCACTAAGATTTCCGGACCCCTTCGACGCGATCCCGAGGAACGCGTCGATGACGCCGAGGACCGTGCCGAGCAAGCCGATGAGTGGGCTCACCGATCCGATCGTTGCCAGCCATGGCAAAAAACGCCCAATGCGATCGCGTTCATCCGATGCTTCGCTGTCGAGCAGCAGGTGCAACGTCTCGACCTGCGAGCCGCTCAGCGTCTGTGCGACAGGCATTTCCGCCGTCGTCGGCGTCGCGCGTTCGCGCGCCTGCTGATTCACCACGCGCGCATCGGCGACGAAGTGCATCGCGCGCATGAACAACTTCGGCAGCGCGCTTGGCTTCGATCGCTTGGCCAGCGCGCCGACGTCGTCGATGCGCGGCGTCCGCTCGAAGTCGCGCCAGAATTTCTCCGCCGAGCCCGACGCCTTGGCGAGACTGCGCCATACGCCGAACATGATCGCCCAGCTCAGCAGCGACAGCAGCGCAAGTATCGCAAGCACGACCTGCGTCACCGTCGTGGCGCCGAGAATGAGATCGATCGGACTTGCAGGCACGGCGCCGCGCGTGGCCTGCAGCAGGGGAAACAGTTGTGAAATGACGTTCACGTTCGATGGAGTTCAGAGTTGAGCGGAGTCAGGAAGCTCCGGCCGGCGTCTTCTCACCTGACTGACGAGCCGCGAACCAGGTAAACGTCTCGGCCAACCCCTGGTCGAGCGACATCCGCGGCTCCCAGCCGAGCGTCTCTCTCGCCTTGTCGATGTGCAGCGACGAATCCTGCTGCTCGCCCGGACGCCGCGGCGCGAAGTCGATCGACGGTGCCTTGTTCGTCGCGCGGAAGAGCGCCGAGGCGAGATCCAGCACCGACGTGGCGACACCAGTGCCGATGTTGAACGCGCGCGCGTCGACAGCGCCGACCTCGGGGAGCGACGCTTTGGCGGCCGCAACGACCGCATCCGCGACGTCCCCGACGTAGACGTAGTCGCGCGTCTGGGTGCCGTCGCCGAACACGGTCAGTGCTTCGTCGGCGAGCATGCGCCCGCAGAAGATCGCGACGACACCGGCTTCGCCGTGCGGATCCTGGCGCGGACCATATACGTTCGCGAACCGCAGACTCAGCGTGTCGAGGCCATGAATCCGGCCGTAGTAGCCCAGATAGTATTCGGCCGCGAGCTTCGACGCGGCGTACGGCGAGTCCGGATTTTTTTGTGTCGTCTCGCTGTTCGGCGGCGTGGCGAGATCGCCGTAGATCGCGCCGCCCGTCGACGCGAAGATGAACCGCGGGCGATGCCCCGAGCGGCGCACGGCCTCGAGCAGATTCACGGTGCCCAGCACGTTGACGCCGGCATCGAACAGCGGATCGGCCACGCTGCGCCGCACATCCATCTGCGCCGCGAGGTGGACGAGTACGTCGAAGCGGCCGCGATCGATCAGCTCCGCCGCGGTCTCCGATCGAATGTCGACGACGTGGAGACGTGCCCGCGCATCGACGTTCTCGCGCTTGCCGCTCGACAGGTCGTCGATGATCTCGACCGCCCAGCCGGCCTCGAGAAAGCGGTCGCACACGTGCGACCCGATGAAGCCGGCGCCGCCGGTGACGAGCACCCGGCCGCTCACGAGGCGGCGCTCCGCTGTCCGCTGGACGCGGAGTCGGGCGCGGAGTCGGGCGCGGCCGGCGGCGTCTGCTCGAGGCCGAACAGGTAGCGCACGGTGTCGACGACGCCCAATCCGCGCCCGTTCGCCGCCGCCGCACGCAGCCGCACACTGGGTTCGTGTAAGAATTTGTTCATTAACGTTCTGGAAAGTTCTTCGACGACCGCGCGTTGTTCGGGCGGCAGCGAGTCGAGCTTGCGCAGCGCGTCCGCGAGCTCGCGGCGGCGCAACTCCTCCATGCGGTCGCGCATGGCGCGCAACACCGGCACCGCCGAGAGACCGGCGAGCCAGTCCCAGTATTTCCCGACCTCCCCCGCGATGAGCTCTTCGGCGGTCGGGAGCTCGCCGCGCCGCCGCTGGAGATTGGCCGAGACCACGGCCTGCAGATCGTCGAGATTGTACAGGAAGACGTTGCTCAACTCGCCCACCGCCGGCTCGACGTCGCGCGGCAGCGCGATGTCGAGCACGCACAGCGGCCGTTGCCCGCGGGCGTCGAGCGCCGGACGAATGTGATCGACGGATACCACCGCATGCGGCGCCGCGGTCGAACAGACGAGTACATCGACGTCGCGCAGCGCGGCCCAGCATTCGTCGTAGTGCATCGCCGCCGCGCCGTGCCGCGCCGCAACTTCCACGGCTTTCTCGTACGTGCGGTTCGCGACGATCGCGGTGCGAACGCCCTGATCCCGCAGGCACTCGAGCGCGAGCTCGGCCATCTCGCCGGCGCCAAGGACCATGGCGCGCTTGTTCGCGAGCGATCCGAAGATCTGCTTCGCGATCTGCACCGCGGCCGAACTTACCGACGCCGCGCCGCGGCCGACGGACGTCTCGTTGCGAACGCGGCCGGCGACCAAGAGAGAAGTCTGAAACAAGCGATTGAGCACAGGCCCGGAGTGCGCGCGACAAAGCTCCCACGCGTCGCGCACCTGGCCGTGGATCTGCGCTTCGCCCAGGACCATCGAATCGAGACCGCTGGCGACGCGGAAGAGGTGCGCCACCGCTTCACGATCGCGGCGCACATAGCCGAACCCCGATGCTTCCGCACCCAGCCGCTGCGACAGCTCGGCCCATAGCGCGGGCACCGCATCGCGATCATCCTCGACGACGTACAGCTCGGTGCGATTGCACGTCGACACGACCACCGCTTCCTGCAGCCCGGTGCTCTCGCACAGCGCGGCGAGCGCGTCTCCGATTTCGCTCGGTTGATAGGCGATGCGCTCGCGAATGTCGAGCGCCGCGCCGCGATGATTGATACCCACGACCGTCAGCGCCATCGCGCCACCCGTTCGGCGTACCGGCCTGATTCGACTTGCTCGTGGAAATCCGCCGCGGTCAGCGCTTCGGCGGCCTCGTGCCACCGTTCGCGACGGCCGCTGTCGAGGAGCGTGCGGCGCAACGTCGCGAGATCGGCGACCGCGGTCGCGTAGCGCTCGTCGATGAGGCGAGCGATGGCATCGCGAATGCGGCGGGCGGCGGTCGGAACGCCGCCGGCGCTCACGGCGATCACGACGTCGCCCGAGCGATGCACCGCCGGTGTGCTACAGGTGCCCAGGTCCGGTGCGTCCGCCACGTTGACGAGAATGCCGCGCGCGCGGGCCTCGTCGGCGATCCGTGCGTTCAGCGCGGCGTCGTCCGTGGCGGCGACGATCAGCGTCGCATCGTCGATATCAGAATGCTCATATGATTTCTCTAATGCACCCGGGACCGCGCTCCGCAGGTCGGCCGCCACCGACCGCGCGACGACTCGCACCTGCGCGCCAGCGTCGAGCAGCGCGCGCGCCTTGCGCGCCGCCACGGGACCACCGCCGACTACCAGGGCGCGAATCGCCGTCCCGTCGAGCATCAGCGGATAGACGCTCACAGGAACTGCCCTGCCGCCGGTCCGGCGACGCGGAACACCACGTAGAGCAACAGCACCGCGACGAACGACATGCTGGAGTATTTCGCCGCGCGCTGCGCCTGCCATCCAGCGGTCATCCTTCCCATGGCAAGAAACGTCACCGCCACCCACGCGCCGCCGCCCCACAGGAGCTGCGGCAGATTCATCTCGTGATACGCCACCGAGTAGGAACCCGCGAGGATGACGCCAAGTGTCAGCCCCAGCCAGCCGGCAATCGCCGCGAGATGGTTCACGCGGTCGAGTGTCGCGAGCGGCGGGAAGAATCGAAACAGCGTTCCGAAGCGCCGAGACTTGAGCTCGTGCCGCTGCACGAGATACATCGTGCCCGCGGCGGCCGCGGTCGCGAACGCCGCGATGCCGACGAAGCTCAACGCGATGTGCGCGAACAACCACACGCCGCGCATGCCTTCGGCCGACCGCCCCGGCGTGAGGCCGATCGTGTTGGCGCAGATCGTCGAGATCGCGGCCAGCGGCGCGGCGACGACCGTCAGGCTGACGTCGCGCGCGAGCGCCTCGACGATGAGCAGCGTGAACGCCAGCACGAGTCCCGCAAACGAGAGCGATGGGCCCAAACCGGTGAGTGGAACCGCGTCGGCCTGCCGCGCGAAGGCGAGCAGAGCCGCGACATGCGCCGCCACGCCGAGCCCCAGCGCCGCCAGGACTCCGCGAAGCGGCGCCTTCACCGGACGCGCGAACGGCACCGCGGCCAGAGCCGCGGCGCCGAGGTAGCAGGAGATGGCGATGAAATGGGCGATCGCAATCATGGCGGATCGCCCAAATCTACTGTGAAATCGCGGCTTACGGGATCTTCGCCGCCACGCGAACGGTGGTTCCTTCCTCGATCTTCGGCTGGTCCTGGTCGAGCAGGATCGCGCTCGCGCCGTACGGCGTCACGCGAAGGATCTGGGCGCGCGCGATGTGCTGCTCGGGAATCGCCAGGTCGCGGCCGTCGGCCGGCCCTTGGCGCGGCGCGATCAGATCGATCTGATCGCCCGTACGCACGTTCGGCTGGCGAATGTCGAACAGGACGTAGCTCTGCACGCTGGCCAGCACGGGCGAGCCGTAGACCCAGCGAACCCGGCCCATTTTCCCGTTCGCCACCGCGCGCGGTTTTTCGAACCCGATCGCCGCGGCGCTGTCGAGCGCGATGAGCTGCTGCCCTTCCAACATTTCGTTGAAGAGCTTCACCACGCGACCAATCGCCGCTTCGCCATTTCGCGCCGAGCGAGTGATCTCGATGATACCCGTTGGGATGATGACTTGTCCCAAGTCTTCGAGCAGCGGACCAAAGGAGTACGTGAGATAACGCTCATGCTCCGGCGCGACGGCACCAGCGGGCGGCGCCACGAGCACTTGATCGTAGAGGTTCAAGCGCGAATGATCCGCCGACGCGATGCCCGGCAGATCGGCCGATCCCATCACGGTGCCCGAGCCGCGCGGGCCGCCCCGACGATCGACCCACGGCGCGGCGATGTACTCGCCCGAGCGAACCGTCGGCACGGGCGCCGGTGGGTGTTCGATGGGCGTGGTGTCGGGCGCCGGAACAGCGGCGACGATCTGCGGCGGCGGCGCCGGCGTTGGACGTGCCGGAACAGGCGTGGGTGCTGGAGCGGCCGGCGGTTCAACGGGCCTGACCGCGACAACCTTAGGTGCTTCGCCCGGAAGCTTCAGGACTTCGCCGGGATAGATCCAATGCGGGTCCTCGATCTGATCGGTGTTGAGCCGGTAGATGTCGGGCCACAGGAATGGGTCGCCGAGATAGAGCTTGGCGATGTCCCAGAGTGTGTCGCCTCGTTTGACGGTGTGTGTCGCGGGACGTGCCGGCGAAGGAGCCGTCGGCTGTTGCGCGACGAGCGCGGGAGCGTAGACCGTGACGGCCGATGCGGCGATGGCCAGCGCGAGTGACGCGAGTGAGCGGTAGCGGATGGACCGCACAGACATGGGGAGAACTCCGGACGGGATCTTCATTGAGAAATTGACGATCTCGTCGGTAATTCGGTAATCGCCAGTCGCAACCGGATTTACACAAACGAAATGACGATGGTGTGACTCGCGTCACAACCACCGTCATTTCCATCGAACAATCGATTGGCCGACGTCAGAACGGCAAATCGTCGTCTTCGTCGTTCAGCGCCCCGGGAAAGTCCTCGAAATCATCCGAGCCC
This sequence comes from Gemmatimonadaceae bacterium, assembly GCA_035606695.1. Taxonomy (NCBI): domain Bacteria; kingdom Pseudomonadati; phylum Gemmatimonadota; class Gemmatimonadia; order Gemmatimonadales; family Gemmatimonadaceae; species Gemmatimonadaceae bacterium. The sequence continues at coordinate 58,340 of DATNEW010000019.1, read as the reverse complement.
GCCGCGGCCTTCGCCTTCGTTGCACCGGCGGGTGCGGCACTGCGTCGCGGCGCACTCTCGCCGCCGAAGTCACCACCCGCGCGACCACCGCCCGCGCCGCCGAGCATGATGAGCTCGCGCACGTTGATCTCGGTGGAGTAGCGCGTCTGGCCGTCCTTGTCCTGCCATTGGCGATACTCGATCCGGCCTTCGACGTACAGCTTGTCACCCTTCTTCACGTACTTCTCGACGACGTCGGCGAGCGTGGAGCCCTTCGTGTTCCACACCACGCAGCGATGCCATTCCGTCTTTTCCTGCTTCTGTCCCGACGCATCGTTCCACGAACGGCTCGTGGCGAGCGAGAACGTCGCGACACGGTTTCCACCGGTCGTCGAACGCACCTCGGGATCGTTCCCGAGGTTTCCGATCAACGTGACTTTGTTCAAGCTACGGCTCACTGATTCCTCCTGGCGAGAGAGTTCACTGCCTCGCCGCTGACGGTATGATCCAGTCCGTGTTGCCGCGCAATCAATTCATTGCCTGGCAACGTGTTGTGTTGCACGACTCATCCAATGCGTAAGGCTGCTCAAGACAACGCTCGCCGTAGCACGATGGCATCCTCGACCGGGCGGCGATAATAGCCGCGCCGTCGTCCCACCTCCTCGAATCCGCGCGACGCATACAGCCTGCGCGCGCGCTCGTTGGAGTCCCGCACCTCCAGGAACACCGCGGCAACGTGCCGGCGTTCCGCTTCCTCGAGCGCCGCATCGAGCAACGCGCGCCCGATCCCACTGCCCCACCCGTCCGGCGCGACGGCGACGTTCGCGATCTCGCCTTCGTCGGCCACGAACCACGCCACAACATAACCCACGACTCCTACCCCGTCACGCCGAGCGCACGCGAAGTAGACCGCGTTGTGCTCCAGCGCCTCGCGAAACGATTGCGCCGACCACGGATCGCTGAACGCGGCGCGCTCGATCGCCACGACCGACGGAATGTCGTCGTGCCCCGCGGCGCCAATCGTGACCGTCATTCCGTCGGCAGCGGCCGCCCGTGCGTCGATTCCCATTTCACCTGCGCCTCGGCCAATCGTCCATACGCCGGTTCCCAGGTTGCAACGTCGACAGGACCGGTTGCGTCGAGCCATGCGCCCAACCGCGCGACGGCACGCGCCTTGGGATGCGCGACGATCGCATCGGGCAAATCAGGCAGCGAGCTCGGACTCACGACACGCGCGTCGAATTCGTGGGCGATCCCTGAAACGTCATCGGCTGCAACGAGTCGTGCGCGTTCGAGCTCGATGACGTCGCTCGCCGCGCTGACGTGATACAACCCCACATAAAACTCGCCGCGCAACGCGTCGACTGCCACGAGATATCTCCCGACGTCGAGACTCGCGCCGCCGACAGTGAGCGCCATCGACGGCACGGAGAACAGCGGCTTCGAGGCGCCGGTCGCCAACCCCTTCGCAATCCCGCCGGCGATCCGCAGACTCGTGAAGCTGCCCGGGCCCGCCCCGCAGACGATGCGATCGACATCGGCGATCGACTGGCCGGCGCGCTCGAGCACGAGCGCGACGGCGGGCATCAAGCGCTCGTGTGCGGCATCCTTCATCGCGACGCTTTCCTCGGCGACGAGACGCGTGTCGTCGAGAAGGGCGACGTCGCCGGCGTAGGTCGAGGCGTCGAGGGCGAGGGTTAGCATTGCCGCCACTTGTCATCCCGAGCGGAGGCGCGCGGCGCGTCACCCCTGTTGTCATCCCGAGCGACCCTGAGCGCAGCGAAGGGGAGTCGAGGGACCCCCTTCTCAGCGGAGCGCTGCATATTGCTCCTCCGTCGGGACGGGGGTCGCTCGACTCCGGCGCTGCGCCCCTCCGCTCGGGATGACCACTGTCGCGGTGCAGTCAGACATGCCCCCCCGCATACAACAGCCGCCGCTGTGGATCCTCCGGCAAATGCTGCAAACTGATCGGCACGTGCACGTGCGGAATCTGCTCCGCCGCCCGCTCCGGCCATTCGATCAACACCAGCGCAGGACTGCCGACAACCTCATCCCACCCGATGTTCGTGAGCTCGGCCGGCGACTTCAGGCGATAGAGATCGAGATGGTAGACAGTCGACCGTGACGACGCATACCGATGCACCAACGCATACGTTGGACTGGTCACCTCTTCGGTAACGCCGTACCCGCGACAGATCGCCTGCGCGAGCGTCGTCTTGCCGGTGCCCAGGTCGCCGGTGATCGTGACGACGAGCGGCGCCGACGCCGCGCGACCGAAACGTTCGCCCCACGCAATCAGCTCGGCCTCCGTGCACGCCAACCGTCCGTGCCCCGCCAGCGGCGGAATGATGGAATCGTGCAACATTTATCGACCGCGTCCGCCGGCGGCGGCCTTCGACTTCGCTCCGCCCGCTGAATCCTTGCGGGCACGAACCTCGAACAGCTGATCGCGCAGCTGCGCCGCGAGCTCGAAGTCCATCGCCGCCGCGGCTTCGCGCATCTGCTCCTCGAGCATCTTCTCGAGCGACGCCATCTCCATGACCGCGTACCCGCGCGCCGGTTCGGCAACTTTTCGACCTTCTTTCTCGGCGCGAGCGTCGGCCACCCGGGTGATGAATCGCACCTGATCGACGCTCTTGTTGACGCTCACGGGCGTGATGTTGTTCGCTTCGTTGAAGGCTCGCTGCGTCTCGCGGCGCCGGGCTGTCTCCTCGATGCAACGTTGCATCGATCCGGTCATCCGATCCGCGTAGAAGATCGCGCGGCCGCTCACGTGGCGGGCCGCGCGGCCCACGGTCTGAATGAGCGAGCGATCGCTGCGCAGGAAGCCCTCTTGATCGGCATCGAGAATGGCGACCAGCGACACTTCGGGCAGGTCGAGACCTTCGCGCAGCAGGTTGATGCCGACGAGCACGTCGAATTCACCGAGCCGGAGGCCCCGCACGATCTCCATGCGCTCGATGGCGTCGATGTCGGAGTGCATGTAGCGCACGCGGACCCCGACCTGCTGGAGATAGTCCGTGAGGTCCTCGGCCATGCGCTTGGTGAGCGTCGTGACGAGCACCCGCTCGCCTTTGCGTTCTCTAATTCTAATTTCGTTCAGCAGATCGTCGACCTGGCCGCGGACGGGGCGAATCTCGATCTCGGGATCGACGAGGCCCGTCGGCCGGATGATCTGCTCGACGACGACGCCCTCGGAGAGCCGCAACTCCAACTCGGCGGGAGTCGCTGAAACGAAAACCGCCTTCGGCGTCAGCGCCAAAAATTCATCGAACATCAACGGACGATTGTCCAGCGCGCTGGGCAGCCGGAACCCGTATTCGACGAGCGTCAGCTTGCGCGCGCGATCGCCATTGAACATTCCGCCGATCTGCGGCAGCGTCACGTGCGACTCGTCGACCACGACGAGGAAGTCTTCCGGGAAATAGTCGAACAGGCACGCCGGGCGTTCGCCGGCCGAACGTCCGGAGAGATGGCGCGAGTAGTTCTCGATGCCCGCACAGGTGCCGATCTCGAGCATCATCTCGATGTCGAAGTTCGTGCGCGACTCCAGGCGCTGCGCCTCGAGCAACTTTCCCGCATTGCGCAGCTCCGCCAGTCGTTCCTCGAGCTCGACGCGAATGATCTTCACCGCGCGCTCGAGCGTCGGCCGCTGGGTGACGAAGTGCTTCGCGGGATACACCGCCGCGCGCTCGAGCGTCGCGATCGTTTCGCCCGTGAGCACGTTGATCTTGGAGATGCGCTCGATCTCGTTGCCCCACATCTCGACGCGAACGCCCTGCTCCTCGTATGCCGGAAAGATCTCGACCGTGTCGCCGCGCACGCGGAACGTGCCGCGCTCGAATGCGACGTCGTTGCGGTTGTACTGGATCTTCACCAGCGCGCGCAGAATGTCGTCGCGCTCGATCGTCTGCCCCTTGAGGAGCGTGACCATCTGCTCCCTATAGGAAACCGGGTCGCCCAAGCCATAAATTGCCGACACGGTGGCGACGATGATGACGTCATCGCGCTCCATGAGGCTGGACGTCGCGCGCAGCCGTAGCCGATCGATGTCCTCGTTGATCGACGCATCTTTCTCGATGTACGTGTCGGTCGTGGGGACGTACGCTTCGGGTTGATAGTAGTCGTAGTACGAGATGAAGTACTCGACCGCGTTGTGCGGGAAGAAGCTCTTGATTTCGCCGTAGAGCTGCGCCGCGAGCGTCTTGTTGTGCGACAGGACGAGCGTCGGCTTCCCGTGTGCCTTGATGACGTTGGCCATCGTCATCGTCTTGCCCGAGCCGGTGACGCCGAGCAGGGTTTGGAATCGGTCGCCGCGTTCGAGGCCGGCCGACAGCTCGGCGATCGCCTTGGGCTGGTCGCCGGCGGGTTGGAAAGGCGCTTGGAGATCGAATTCGGCGCGCGGCATAGACGTGTGAATGCAGAAGCCCGAGCGGAGGCGCGAAGCGCTGAAGCGAGGGACGATCAGGTAATAATATAACACCGTCTCGGGTTTTATTCGGGTCCTTTTTTCCCGGAGTATCCGCTGGGCAACGAACTGGAAACGGCGCTGGAGACCCACGCAACGCAGGCCGGCGAGCGTCGTTGGGTGGGTGTGACGGTGTGGGCGGTCGCGAGTGCGCTGTTCACGATCGCGCTGTTCGCCGTGGCGTTCTACACCGCGATGGACTTCCGCGGTGTTCCGATCGACGGCCCCTTCCAGTTGTACAACGCGATGCGCCGCATCCAGGCCGGATTTCGGCCCGGCATCGACTTCCAGTTCTTTCACGGGCTCGGCTCGGCGTACCTCTACTATCCGTTCTATCGCCTGTTTGGCGGCGGGCTCGAAGGCTCCGAGCTCGCGCGCGAGCTTGGAGCGGCGCTCGCATACCCGATCGTCTATCTCGCCGCGTTCCGCATTCTCACGGGGAACTGGCGGACGGCTTGGTGCCTCACGGCGCTCGCGCTCGCGGTGTCGTTCATCTCCGGGTTCTCGGCTTCGTTTTTCGCGCTCGCATTCGCCGTCAACGGAATGCTCGGCATTCGCTCGGCGCTGCCCACGCTGCTGCCCGCGTCTCTGTTGCTGGCGCGCACAAGGACGCAGCGGGCGCTCGTGGCCGGAGTCACGATCGGGCTGGCGCTGTTCATCAGCACCGAGCAAGGCCTGGCGGCGATCCTGTCATACGGAATCGTGAGCGCCGTCGCGATTGCCCGCCGCCGCGACTGGCGCGCGCAGCTCGGTGAATCCGCCGCGACGATCGGCCTGTCTGTGCTCATTTTGATCATATGCCTCGTCGCCGTCGCGGGCTTCGGGGGCATGCGCGGGGCGCTGCGTTACAACTTCTCGACCGTGCCCGCCGACCAGTACTGGTTCTTCGGTGCACCGCCGAATGTGTTCCTGAGCTCATGGCGCACGGCGTTCTCGATGGTCGTTCGCGTGTGGCACATTGGGCTCGCGCTGCTGCTCGGCGTCGCCCTGACAATTTTTTATCTCACTCGACTCTGGCGCTCGCCGAGCGGCGCCGCCGACCAGCGGCGTTTTTCGTTCGCGCTGCTCGCGGTGTACGGGCTGGTGTCTTGTGCGTCGCTGCTCGGCGTGTTCGTGCAGGTGTACGTGCAGCCCTGCTGGCGCGCCATTCTCATTTTGCTCTCGATCGAGCTGTACGAGCGCACGAGGTCCGCCGACGAGCGGCAGTCGCGCCGGCCCTGGCTTGGCGTGCCGAGGCCCGTCGCGATCGTGACCGCGGCGGCCACAATCTGGAGCATCGCCATGTCGCCGCTGCTCCAGGTGTCGCTGGCCAGCTCGTTCCCAAGTATCATCACAGAATATCTATTTGGAAACGCTCATTTTCGAGCCGAGGCGGAATGGCCGAACGATTTGAAGGAGGGCCAGCGCATCATCGACGGTCATCGCGGCCCACGCGGCGAGACGCCGATGCTGTGGTCGACGTACGCCGGGTGGCTCGAGGCGCAAAACGGCATCTTCAACCCGTCGACCGACTACATCATCCACGCGCTCGGCACCGAGGGGCGCGCGCGATACGTCTCGCAGTTTCGCACGCTGCGCCCGCCATTGGCGCAGACGGTGCTGCCGACGTATGCGCAATACGAGCCGTGGCTCGAGAACAATGACTGGCCGTTTTACGACGAGCTGCTGCGATCGTACGTCGTCGCGGGAAAGACGTCGTGGTCGTTATTCTGGTCGCGCCGCGCGGCGCCGGGGCCCGAGCCGCACGCGTTTGCCGAGATGAACGTCCCGGCGGGGATGGCGGGCGTCGCGCTGCCGCCCATACCGCCCGAGTATGTCGCTCCGGTGATGCTGCTCGAGGTCGACATCGACTACGACACGAAGAATCCGCTCCACTGGATTCCCGTCGTCGGCCAGAGTCCGCGGTATCTCGTGGGAATTCAGGGCGCGGTGAGTTGGCTGCCGATCTCCCTCAACCCATTCGTGCATCACATCCGCTTCCCGCTCGTGATGCGTCAGGGGCAGCAGCCGCGGCTGTTCTTCGAAACGATGGGCCTGCTTCCAGGCGCAAACTACGTCCCGACGAGGTTGCGAGTATCGGCACGCGCGGTCGATTCCACAAATACGCTGTGGCTCAATAATCTCGTCGAGCGGCTCGAGAAGCGGTAAGGCTGTCAGTCCCGCGTCGCTCGGAATGACGAACGGCGGCAGGAACGCGTCTATCTCGTATGCGCGTGCAGACGCAGCGGACGGTCGACAACTACGTGGGGCGGCTGGGCATTGCCCTGCTGCGTCCGACGGCCATGCTGCTCGGCGTCGTGTTGCGCCGCGACCACCAGCTTCGCGTCGGCAAGGAAGTCGTGTGGATGAAGATGCTGGGCGGCGGCAGCCTGCTACTGGCGATGCCCGCGCTGCTTGGCTTTCGCCGAACTCATCCGAACACGCGCATGGTGCTGATCACGACGCCGAGCGTGAAGCCGTTCGCCGAATTGACGGGCGTGTTCGACGAGTATCGCATTGTGAACAATCGCGGTGTCCTCCGGATGCTGTGGACCGCAACGGTCGCGCTGTTCCGGACGATGCGTGCCGATTGCATCATCGATCTCGAGGTGCACAGCCGTCTGACCACCGTGTTCACGACGCTCACCATGGCGCGGAACCGCGTGAGCTTCTGGCTCGAGGACATCTTCTGGCGGAAGGGACTCGCGTCGCACCTGATCTTCTTCAATCGCTCGTCGGGAAGTTTCCACTTCTATGATCGCATCGCCGATCTGTTCGGCGTTCCGGTGGCGAGCCACGCGGAATGCCGCGATTCGTTGCTGAACGCGATCGGGCTGGGTGAAATGCCCGCGCGCGCGAGCGATCGCGTCGCGATCGGGTTTGCCTGCTCGGAGCTCGGGCGAGAGCGAATGCTCACGCCGGCTGAATGGGCGAAAGCATTTCGCGAGCATGTGCGTGCCGAGCATCAGAGATTCGTGTTGCTCGGCGGACCGTCGGATCGCGCCGACGGCGAGGCAATCGTCGCCGAGCTGAGACGAGTTTTTCCGCAGCTCGACATCGTAAATCGCTGCGGCGAGCTGTCGCTGCGCGATTCGGTGCGCGAGCTGCTCGCGTGCGGCGAATTCTGGGGCATCGATTCGAGTCTCCTTCATATCGGACGGATCGCAAGCCTTCGCTCGATCTCCTACTGGGGGCCGACCGATCCGGCGACGCGCCTGCGCAACGACTGGGTCGTGGACGAGACGACGCATTATCAGAAGATCGCGTGCTCGCCGTGCGTGCACACGAGTGAAGAGCCGCCGTGCGGCGGCGACAATCGGTGCATCAAGGGATTGTTCGAGCCCGGGGTCACGGCGCCGGATTGGACGCCGATCGCGTATCCCAAGCGGCGCACCAAGGTTTCGTGACTCCCAGCAACATGAAATCATTCGGCTCTTGGTTGTGGCGCAACTTGGGTTTCGTGTGCGTCGCGCTGGTGCTCGTGTATTGCGTCGTCCACGCGTTCGATCCGCCGCGGTTGAACTGGGGCGACTCGGGCTCCGATTACAACGTGATGACGGCGGGGCGCAACTTTCAGAAATACGGATTTCTGAAATTGCGGTTGACGCCGCACCTGCTCGATCCGGCGTTGATGTCGGCGGCCGATCCGTCGAAGATCTACACGCACTACCCGCAACTGCCCGACTTGATGAACGGCGTCGAGCGCGTGGTGTTCGGCTTCTCGAGTCTCGTGCAGTTCCGGTTCGTGGCGCTTGCCTTCTCATTCGCGGCGTTGTTTTTCGTGTACGCGCTCATTCGCCACTACTGGACGCGCCAGGTCGCGCAGATCGCGCTCGGCTTGTGGGTGGTGAATCCGATGTGGATCCAACACGCCGACTACCTGCATCACGCACCATACGGCGCGTTCTTCGGGTTCGGCAGCGTGTACTTCCTGATGCGCTACCTGAGTGATGCGCCCAAGCGGAGATTCTTCGCGGCGTCGGGCGTGTTCTTGTTCTTCGCATTCTTCGCGTCGTACGACTTCTGGTTCTTCGCGCCGTTGTTGCTGGCGCTCGTCACGGTGAAGGAGCTTGGCGGCGTCTCGCTCAGCGCCGTGAAGGTGCTCGCGAGCCTCGCCGCATTCGCCGTCGTCGCGATGGCGTGCAAGTTCGCGACGAACGCCTGGGTCCTCGGCGGTTGGGGTCCGTTCCTCGCTGATCTGCGGTTCCAGGCGCTCGAGCGGTCGAAGAATCCGAGCATGCACATCGACATCGCGCGGGGGATTTTGCCGACGTTGTACGGCCGCGTGGATCGCGAGTTTTCGCTGCTGCTCTTCCCGGTCGCCGCGTTCTGGGCGTTTGCACCGATGATTCGGAAGCGTTGGGGCGAGCAAGTGCCGGCCTTGCGAGCGAAGATCCCGAATCCGTTGTGGCTGATGCTCGCCGCGCTCCCCTTCCTCACGCTGTTTGCCGAGTTGTGGATCTCACAGTATTACCCGACACTGCTCGCGCTCCCGTTCTACGCCGTCGCGTGCGCGGCGGTCATCGTGATCGTTCTGCGGCTCGAGCATCGCTGGTCCAGATGGATCGCGAGCGCGCTTCTCGCGGCGCTGTTCGCCAATTCGCTAATTGAAGACCTGACGTTCAAGAAGGCGTATTTCGACGATCACGAGATCGCGACGCTCAAGGCCCAGCTCGATTCGGTGTCGGAGCCCGGTCAGTACATTCTGACCAACCACTTGTTCGACTTCTTTTATTCGTACTATTTTAGCCACCCCACCGTCGACTTGATCCTCAATGCGCCGCCGCGCATGAAGCCGGCGCTCGAGTACTACTCCGATCCCAGCCGGCCCCGCGTAGCGCCGCCCAGCGGCGCGATCTTCGTGCAGCACAAGCATCTCGCCGACGAGCTGTTCGACAAGAGCTTCTACTACCTGCTCGCGCACAACGGCTACTGGCAGGCGTGGGCGGATCCGGAGAAGTATCGCGGCGCCATCGATGCGTTCATCACGACGCAGGACTCGCTGTTGGCCGCCACGGTGGCCGATGTCGGCGGGCAGAAGCTCTACGAGGACAGCGCCTACGTGTTGTGGCGGATCAAGGCGCCGCGCGGCGCAGCACCAAGCCCATCTCGCCAAAGTTCAGCGGAAATGCCACGCGCGCTCCGCTGAGCGCGCGCGCCAGCGATTTCCCGACCCCGAGCTTGTGCAGTCCGTGCGCGAGCACCATTTCGGGCGAGGCGTATTTGAGCGGGAAGAATTCCGAGGCCCACGTCCAGCCGTGGCGGCCGAGGAACTCGATGGCGCCGGCCCGCGACCAGACGAACTCGTGATCCGGCAGCTTGTGCGGCCAGAGTCGGCCGAGCATGCGGCGAGACAGGGAGTCGCCGCGTGGAAGAACCATGAGGATTGTCGCATCAGGCGCCGAGTGCGCGTTCATCCATTCGACGAATGGAGTCGGATTCGGAATGTGCTCGAAGCTGTCCTGAAACAGCCAGAGATCGACGGGGCGTGATGGCGTCGGCAGCGGATCGACGAGAAGCAGTTCGGCACGCACGCCGGTCGCGCGGACACGGTCAATCGCCGTCTGATTGACCTCGAGGCCGATGACGTGCGCGGCACGCCCGGCGAGGAACGGCAGACATGTGCCGCCGCCGAAGCCGACCTCGCAGACGCTGAGTCCGTCGAGTTGAATGCGTGTCTTGTCGAGCCAATGGCGAAGCGTCTTGACCTTGAGTGCGCCGACACGAGGGTCGAAGTGGCCGCGGTGTTCAGGGTACGATTCGTCGTAAACGACGCGCGAGGCAAGCGAGTCCAGGTCCCAGTACGAGCCGCAGACGCCGCATTCGGCGCGCCAGGCCGATCGACGAATCGTGTTTCGCGGGTGCTCGCAGAGCAGATCGGGAATCGCCATCGCGCGGCTCACGCGTCCGCCGTCAACCGCTCCCGCCGCGCCACATCCGTAATCCCCTTCACCCGCCGCGTCGCGCGCATGATCTTCTCGAGATGCACGAGATTCTCGACCTCGACGAGAATCGACCCCGACGTCCGCCCATCGACGCTCTTGAGATCCATGCTCTTGATGTCGGTGCCGGTCGAGCTCACCGCGGCCGCGACGTCGGCATAGAGTCCGCGCCGGTCGTTTCCCTCGAGCGCCAACCGCACGAGGAACCGCTCACCTTGCGCCTCTTGCCAATCGATCTCGAGCCGGCGCTCCGGCTCGTGCGCAAGCAATAACAAGTTTGGACAATCCGCGCGATGAATCGACACGCCGCGCCCGCGCGTGACGTATCCAACCACGGGATCGCCCGGCACCGGCTGGCAACACTGCGCGTAGCGCACCATCAAGCCGTCGACGCCCTGAATGCGCACGCCCTTCGACGTACGTGTGACGCGATCGACGAAGCGCTCGAAGACGTTCTGCTTCGCCGGCTCCGTGTCCACGGCGTCCGGGTAGATGTGCTTGAGCGCGAGCGTGATGTTGACGTCGCCCTGCCCGATCGACGCGAGCAGATGCGTGCCGTCCATCAGGCTCAATTCCTTCGCGGCGCGATCCAGCTCGTCGTCGTCGAGCTTGCTCAAGCGACGGCGCTTGATCTCACGATCCAGAATTTCCTGACCGAGCTTCTCGGCCGACGACTGCGCCTCACGCTTCAAGACCTGGCGGATCTTGTGGCGCGCGCGGCCCGTGCGAACGTGCGCCAGCCAGTCGCGCGTCGGTTTCGCCGTCTGCGAGGTGATGACCTCGACCGTCTCCGAGTTGCGCAGGGGGCGTGACAGCGGGGCGATGCGGCCGTTGATACGCGCGCCCGCGCAGTGAAGCCCGATTTCCGTGTGCACCGCGAACGCGAAGTCGATCGGTGTCGCGCCCTTCGGCAACTGAATGACGTCGCCCGTGGGCGTGAAGACGAAGATCTCGTCCTGATACAGGTCGAGTTTCAAGAACTCTAAAAACTCGTCCGGCGTCTTCGCGTCCATCTGGAGCTCGAGCACCTGCCGGAACCACGACAGATGGCGATCGAGCTCGTCGGACTTCACATCTTCCTTATAGCGCCAGTGCGCCGCGATGCCGTAGTCCGCGGTGCGGTGCATGTCGCGCGTGCGGATTTGCACTTCGTACAGCTGCTTGCCCGGCCCGAACACCGTCGTGTGCAGTGACTGATAGCCGTTCGACTTGGGCTGCGCGATATAGTCCTTGATGCGCTCCTGCACCGGCGTCCAGCCGTCGTGAATGATGCCCAGCGCGTGATAGCAATCGGGCACGGTGTCGACCATCACGCGAATGGCGAGCAGGTCGTAGATCTCCTCGTACGGCTTCTCGCGCTGCTTCATCTTCTTGTAGATCGACCACAGGTGCTTGGGGCGCCCGCTCACGTCCACGGCGCGAATGCCCGCCTTGCCCAGCCGCTCGATGAGCGGGTCGGCCATCTGCTTGATCAGCGCCTCGCGCTCGGCGCGCTTCTGCGACACCTTCTTGGCGAGAGCTTTATATTCTTCTGATTCAAGATGTTTAAAAGCGAGATCCTCGAGCTCCCAACGCAGCTTCGCCATACCGAAGCGGTGCGCCAGCGGCGCGTAGAGGTCGCGCGTCTCTTGCGCGATCCGCTTTCGCTTCTCGGGCGGCAGATAGTCGAGCGTCCGCATGTTGTGCAGCCGGTCGGCGAGCTTGACGATGATCACCCGCGCGTCCTTCGCGATCGACAAGAGGAGCTTCCGGTAGCTCTCGACCTGCCGCTCCTGCGTCGACCCGCCGCTCGGCAGCTTCGCGATCTTCGTCAGCCCGTCGACGATCTCGGCGATCTGCTTGCCGAATTCCTCCTCGACGTCGCGCAGGGTGACGTCGGTGTCCTCGATGACGTCGTGCAGAATGCCCGCCGCGACGGTCACCGTATCCAGCTGCAGCTCGGCCAGGATCTTCGCGACCTCGACCGAGTGCGTGATGTACGGATCGCCCGAGTTGCGGACCTGGCCGCGATGCGCGATCTCGCTGAACCGGTAGGCGCGCACGAGCATCTCACGGTCGAGCTTCTCGTGTAGCGGAAGCTCGTCCTCGCGCCAACCTGGAATCAGCTCGCGGTCCGCCGCGGCCGTCACGACGTGTTCCCGCGTTTTCTGCCCACGAGTCCCATTCCTAATGATACCGCTCGGCACAACGTCCGGTCCACCACGGCGTCAATCAGAAGATGTTGGCGGGCGGCCAGTTGGGATGCAGCGTCTCATCCTCTCCGGGCGCACGCAAGCCAGGCTTCACCGCGGCGGGCGTATCCGTCGCCGGCAGCGTCACGTGCACGAGGAACAGCTCGGCCGGCTTCTCATCGATCTCCTTTAGCACGGCGCGCAACTCCTCGACGTTCTTCGCCGTCCTGCCCTGTCCGCCGAAGACGTCGGCCAACCGTTCGTACGCCCACGGGTGCATGTGATTGTACGAATAAATGTCGTTGAGCAACGGCGGCTGGTACTTCGTGACCGGTGCCCGAAACGGATTCGGGTTCACTAACCGCTGTTCGATACCATAAATACCATTATCGAGCACGAATACCACGGTATTCTGACCCAGGGCACGCATGGCCGACACGCCCTGACAGGTCTCCTGAAACGCGCCGTCGCCGACGAACACGAGCGTTCGCTCGTTCGGCTTGGCGCATTTCACGCCCACCGCCGCGCCAACCGAATACCCAATCGATAGCCAGGCCGCTTCGGCGACGAATCCGTCCTGCGCCGCGATGCGCAGATTTTGCGCGCCGATGAGCGGAAAGCCGGCATCGCACACGACGACGTGCTCGGGGCGAAGCCACGAGTCGATCTGCGCGAAGAATGAATCGTACGTCAGCCCGGTGGGCGTCTTCGCCGCCAGCGCGCGAAGCATCGGCAACGCCTTTGGCTGGTACGCGGTGATCTTCGTCTTCGGGGCGGTCAGCGCTTCACGAAACGCGCGAATGAAATCGCGCAGCGGCACGCTCGGATAATATCGCGGCCCCACGACGACACCGCGCTGCGCCGCGAGCGCCACCTTGTCACCGTGGATGTTCTGATTGTTGACGTCCTTACCGGTGGTCCAGGCACCGAGTCCGATCAGACATCCCGCTCCGCCGGCCAGCTTCTTCATCTCATCCGGCGAGTTTGGGGCGAAGACTCCGAGGAAGCGGGGATGATTCTCCTTGAGCACGGACTTGCCGAGCAGCGAGGTCGTATAGTGAAGCTCCGTGGCGTCGAGGAGCTCGAGCAGCTCCTGTTGCAGACGCATGCGCTGAATCTCGACCCCAACCCACAAGAGCGGCGTACCGTGTGCCGCGATCATTGCAAGCGTGGCCTTCACCGCGGCGTCGACGTTCGACTTCGTGACCGTCACGGTCTTCGTCGCCAGCGGACCCGCGGGCGCCGCACACTCGGCCCGCCACACATCTTCGAGTACCTCGAGGTAGACCGGCGTGTGCTGGGCGATGCAGGCGGTGAGCATCGCGTCGATCTGCGCCGGCGCCGCCAGCGCGTTGACGATGCGCACCGACTCGACCGTGATACGCCGAAAAACGTCGAGGTTGCTGTACGGGTCCGTCGTCATGTGCGAATACAACAAGCCCGCGTTGCGCTCGTTCTGCAGCTGCTTGGTCGTCGGCGCGCCGTTGATGACGACGACGGGAACGCCTTCGACCATCGATCCCGCGACCGCGTTCAGGACACTGAACGCACCGACACCGTACGTTACGGCCACGCATGCCAGCCCACGCAGTCGGCCGTACCCGTCGGCAGCGTAGCCGGCAACCATTTCGTTCGACATGCCCGTGATGGCGATAGGCGATTTTTTGTCTTCGAGAATCGTGTCGAGAAACGGCGCGGTGTAGTTGCCCGCAACCGTGAACACGCGATCGAGACCGAGCTCCTCGAGCCGTCGCTTGAGGTAGGCCGCCACGGTGATCGACGCGGCCGTCATGCCTGTGCTCCGGCGGCCACGCGCTCGTGAACTTCGATCGCCGCGCGAATGCCGGACTCGATCGCGCCCTCGATCCACGCATGTTTGAGCGACGTGTGCTCCCCGGCGAAGTGCACGTTGCCTTCGGGCGTCGGGATGTGTGGATGCAGCGCGATCAATTGACCGGGCGTGAACACCGCGGCTTCGCCGTAGGCGTAGTAATCCTCCATCCAGCTCTGCGTGCGGCCGACGCCGGTGAAGAATCGGCGGATACCGCCGCCATACATGTCGACGAGCCCGTCCAACGCGGCTGCGTATCGATCCTCGGCCGGAATCGAGTCCCAGCGATTCGCCTCGTCGGCCCACGTGTAGCTCGCGAGCACGACGCCGCCGCGGCTGTCTCCTGTCGGATGGCTTGGGAAGTAGATGAATCGGTTCGGCGCGTCGGTGATCGATCCGCCGCCGATCGAGCCATGGCCGCGATACTCGTCGGGGAGAAACCGGTGCCACTCCTCCTCCGACCATTCCCAGAACCGCTCGCTGAACTCGAGCAGGACTTTCGTCGCCGAATCGTAATGCAGCTCGATGATCGCGCGCCGCTTCTCGTAGCTGAACATCGGTGACGTCGAAACGAAGCGCAGCGCCGAGAACGGAACCGTCACGATCATGTGATCGGCCGTGAGCTCGCGTTCGAAGCGCGTGCGATTCCGGCGCGCGACGCCGCGTTTGACGACCGGTTCGTTCACGGAGCGCGCGTAGACGCCGGGTTTGCCGCGATGCACCGCCTTCGCGCACGGCTCGCTTTTCTCGCCGTGGTCGCCGTTCGCCCATTGAATCTCGACGACGCGCGCGTCCATCACGAGCTCGCGTTCCAGCTCGGCGACGAACGCCTCTGGCAGCTGCCAGTTGCCGCCCCGCAACTCGATGTAGCTGGCGCTCGAGCTGATGTAGAACGTGTCGACGAAGCTGTGCAGGAACGAGAGCGCCAATCGCGACGTGAGATTCTGCAGCGTGCCGAGGTAGGCGATCAGACTTTGCTGATCGATCGGGGAGATGCCCTGCCCCGTGAAATAGGCCCGCAGATAATCCAGCATGCTGGATCCGTCGAAGCGCTCGATGATCTTCCGCCAACCGGCGATCTGCTGCTCGAGTTGCTTGTCCGGCGGCAACGTCTTGTCGACCGTGATCCACGAGTTCGGCTCGGCCAGCGCTTCCGCGAGAATGGCGTTTGCCGTCATCTCGGCGTAGCGCTCCGGCACGCGGAAGCCGAGTGTGCGTTCGCCCGGCGTCAGCTTGCCGTTGTTGTACGCGGCGCGCCGGACGCGGAGGCCGTTGACGCGAATCCAGGCCGCGAACGTCTGCTTGCCGTCCGGCGACACGTCCACGTTGTAGAACGGCTGCTTCAATTTGCCGAGGCCGAGCTGGTCGATCAGCGCGTTCACGAGCGGGTGCGTCGTCGGAATGCGCATGGCACCCGCCTCGGCGTAGAGGGCGGGATCGCTGAATGCGGGACCGTCCTCGGGCGTTGTGTGGAACGTCTTCACGCGTCCGCCGACGCGCGAGTCGTTGGCCTCGAGGATGGTGACGTTGCAGCCGGCGCGCTTGAGCAGCCAGCCGGCCACGAGCCCGGCGATGCCGGCGCCGACGACGATGACGTCACGCCGGAGCGCGGCCGCTCGTTTATTGGATTTTTCTAATTTCGGCAGACCGTCGCGCAGGACGTCGGCGTACTGCTTCGTCAGGTCCCGGCCCTCGGCGTCCACCATGAGGACTTCGCGGGCCAGGCGGTCGAGTATCGCGTCGAGATCGGTTGTCACGTGCGCTCCGAGTGCGGATCAGTCGGACTGTTAGGAAGCGCACATCGGCGTGCGGGACCCGCGACAACCTACGATGCGCTCGATCGGAGCGCCACAAATATCAGGCGCTCATAGCAGCCCTGCTTCCGCAAAACTGGTATATCGGCCGCGGCCTATGATCACATGATCGTGCACGGGAATGTCGAGCAGTCGGCCGGCCGCCACGAGCTGCTCGGTGACGGCCCGATCGTCCACGGATGGGGCCGGATCGCCACTCGGATGGTTGTGCACCAGAATCACCGCCGCCGCGCGCTCGGCGATCGCCTCACGGAACACTTCGCGGGGATGCACCAATGAGGAATTCAGAATCCCCCGCGTCACGGTGATGTCGCGTTCCAGGCGATGCTGCGCATCCAGCACCGCCACATGAAATTCCTCAACCGGCAGATCCTCCATCCGCGGCGCGAAGTACTCGACGACGTCGCGCGGCGAGCGAATCGGCGAACCATCCTGCCGGCTCTCGAGCGCCATCCGCCGCCCGAGCTCGAGCGACGCGTGAATGGTGACCGCGCGCGCCATGCCGATGCCTTGTAGATGCGTGAGCGCGGCGACGGGCTGCCGCGCGATCCATCGCAGCGCACCGCCGGCCTCTGCAAGCACCGCTTGCCCGATCTGCACAGACGATTGTCCAGAGCCGCCAGACCCCAACAGAATCGCGAGCAGTTCGGCACTACTGAGCGCCGAGGCCCCAAGGTCGACCAGCCGCTCTCTCGGCCGCTCGCTCCGGGGCAGCTCTCGAATGGTCAGTGCTTTCGACGGCAATTCCGGCAACGACATGCTTCTCTCCTCGCGAATGGAGCAAGGTAGGGCGGCGCCGCTCACGAGCCCGCACCCTTTTGTTGCGCCTTGAATCACGTCGTTTTGTCGTTGTGGTTGCGCCCGTCGGCCGTTGCAGCGGTATCTGTAAATGACGAGGGCCGCTACGACTAGGCAGCGGCCCTCGATCCACCCCAATTCCGGCGCGACGTTACACTTTCGCCCCATGACACTTCTTGAACTTTTTCCCCGATCCACAGGGACACGGATCGTTGCGTCCGACGTTCGACCAATCTCCACTCGGCAGCCCGCCGCCGTTGTCGCCGAACGTCCGCGGACGCCCCGCACCAACGATCGTCGGATCCTTGCGCGCCGCAACGGGCTTGGACGCCGGCGTCTCGGCCGGACCGATGTCCACCGCGGCGTCGGTTCCCGTCGGCTCGATTGATTCGTCCGCCGCGATATCCTCGAGAATGCCGAGCGCGTTGTAGCGCTTCGTCGGCTTCTGCTGAACCGGCGGCGCCGGTGCGGGTGGCTGCTCGAACACCAACTGCACCTTGAGGAACCGCTCGGTGAACGTGTTGTAGATGTCGTTCATCAGATCCACGAACATCTTGTACGCTTCCTGCTTGTACTCGATGAGCGGATCCTGCTGGCCCCACGACCGGTAGTGAATCGCGTTGCGCAACTGGTCGAGATCGTAGAGGTGATCCTTCCACTTCTCGTCCAGCACGTTGAGCATGACGAGCGACAAGAGACGGTCGCCGTATGGCTGGCCCAGCTCGTCCTTCACGTCGTCGAGGCTCTTGAGCTTGGCCCAGAACGCTTTCGTCGCCGCGTCGACGGCAACGCGCTGCGCCGTCGGAATCTCCGTCGGCCGCAGATCTTCCTTCTCGTACTCGGGAACCTGCAACAGATAGTGCATCAGCAGGTCTTGCCGCAGCAGATCGAAATCCCACTGCGAGGCCTCCTCGAACTCCGCGAGGCTCGTCTCGATGCGGTAGTTCATGGCCTTCTCGATCATCTTGATCGATTCGCCCTTGAGCTCTTCGCCACCCTCGAGCGCGAACGACCGCAGCGAGTAAATCACTTCGCGCTGCTGATTCATCACGTCGTCGTAGTCGAGCAGGCGCTTACGGGCCTGGAAGTTCTGCATCTCGACGCGCTTCTGTGCTCCCTCGATCGACCGCGTGATGAGCGAGTGCGTGAGCATCTCGCCTTCCTGCGCGCCGAGCCGGTCCATCAGCGACGCGATACGCTCGGAGCCGAACAGGCGCATCAGATCGTCTTCGAGCGACAGGAAGAATTGCGACGCGCCCGGATCGCCTTGACGGCCCGACCGGCCGCGCAACTGTCGATCGATGCGACGCGACTCGTGGCGCTCGGAGCCGATGATGTGCAGGCCGCCGATCTCCATGATGTTCACGTCCTTCCCGTCCGGATCCTTCACCTTGCTCGGCTTCGGATCCTTGACGCCTTCCCCGAGTTTGATGTCGGTGCCGCGCCCGGCCATGTTCGTCGCGATCGTGATCGCACCGTGCTGGCCCGCGCCCGCCACGATCTCGGCTTCACGCTGGTGATACTTCGCGTTGAGCACGTTGTGCTGGAGCCCAGCGCGCGAGAACAGCTTCGACAGCGTCTCCGACGCCTCGACGCTCGTCGTGCCGACGAGGACCGGATATCCCAGCTCGTTGAGGCGGCGCGTCTCTTCGACGATCGCGTTGTACTTCTCGCGCCGCGTCTTGTACACGAGATCCTGCCGATCCTCACGAATGATCGGCCGGTTCGTGGGAATGACCGCGACCTCGATTTTATAGATCTCGAAAAACTCGCTCTCTTCCGTTTCCGCCGTGCCGGTCATGCCGGCCAGCTTCTCGTACATGCGGAAGTAGTTCTGGATGGTGATCGTGGCCATGGTTTGCGTTTCGCCCTTCACGCGAACGCCTTCCTTCGCCTCGACCGCCTGGTGCAACCCTTCGGACCAGCGACGGCCCGGCATGGTGCGGCCCGTGAACTCGTCGACGATCAGCACCTCGCCGTCCTGCACGACGTAGTTCACGTCCTTCTCGTACAGCCCGTGCGCCCGCAACAGCTGGTGCACGATGTTGAGCCGTTCCGCCTTCGCCGCGTAGTCGGCTTCGATCTGGCGGCGCTCCTCGAGCTTCTGCTCGCCCGTCAGGTCATGATCGTGATCGATGCGATGCACTTCCTGCGACAGGTCGGGCAGGATGAATGCTTCGTGGTCGTTCGGCGACATGAACTCGACGCCCTGGTCGGTCAGGTGCACCGCATGGCCCTTCTCGTCGAGCACGAAGAGCAGGTCCTCCTCGATGTCGCGAAAGACCTGCTTGCTCGCGGGCAATCGGCGGTCGGCGATGTGCTCGAGCTCCTGCTTCTGCACCATCTGCTTGTTGCCGGTTTCCTGCAGCACCTTCATCAAGCGGCGATTCTTCGGATCGCCCAGCTGCGCCTTGTACAGCGCGAGCGCCGCCGCGCGCAGGTCGCCTTTCTCGAGCTCGCGCTCGGCGCGGGCGACGAGCTGATTGACGAGCTCCGTCTGCCGCCGCACCACGCGCGCGACGGCGGCGTTATGCTCGAAGTACATCGCATCATTCTCGTTCCCGACGGGACCCGAGATGATGAGCGGCGTCCGCGCTTCGTCGATGAGCACCGAGTCCACTTCGTCGACGATGGCGTAGTGGTGCGCGCGCTGCACGCGCTGGTCGAGCGACACGACCATGTTGTCGCGCAGATAGTCGAAGCCGAACTCGTTGTTGGTGCCGTACGTGATGTCGGCGAAATACGCGTTGCGCCGTTCCATCGTGCCCGGCTCGGTGTCGTCGAGACATCCGACCGTGAGGCCCAGGTAGTTGTACAGGTGCCCCATCCACTGCGAGTCGCGGCGGGCGAGGTACGAGTTCACCGTCACGAGGTGCGCGCCCTTGCCCGGCAGCGCGTTCAGGTACAGCGGCAGCGTCGCGACAAGTGTCTTGCCTTCGCCCGTCGCCATTTCCGCGATCTTGCCCAGGTGCAGTTGAATGCCGCCCATGAGCTGCACGTCGTAGTGCACCATGTCCCACGCGAGCTCGCGGCCGGTCACCATCACCTGCGTGCCCATCAGACGACGCGCGCCTTCACGCACCGTCGCGAATGCTTCCGGCAGAATTTCGTCGAGCACTTCGGCGATCGTCTCGCGCAGCTCGTTCTCGACGCCCCCGCGGCCGTCCGCCCCGCTCAGCTCATTGTCGATCCGATCGCGCTCCTCGGGATCGACCGCCGTGCGCTTCTGCTCCCGCAACGAGCTGACCCGCGCCTCGAGCTCTCCGGTGCGCTCACGAAGGATCTCGCGAAACTTGGCCGTCTGCGCGCGAAGCTCTTCGTCGGACACGCTCTGCAGCCGCGCGTATTCCGCGTTGATCTCGTCCACGATCGGCTGAATTTTCTTGCGCTCACGTTCATGGCGTGTACCCATGACGGCGCTGATGACTCTCTTTAGCATGCGAACCCTCTATGTCGTGGCTCCTCGCTTCGGCGCGACGCACGCGTCGCACCTGCGCTCGGAATGCCGCATTCAAGCTTGATAGAGCCGCTCGGCCGCGATGAGCTCGGCCACGGCGTCCGGTACGAATCCTCGAATCGACTTGCCCTGCCGGACCCGGTCACGAATCTCGGTGGACGAGATATCGATGCGCCGGGTGGCCAGCACCTTCGTTGCCGCCGGCAACGACGACAGTTCGGGGTCGTCGCCGCCAGCCCGTTGCAGCACTACAAGCGTCGCCAATTCAGCGATTCGCCGGGGATCGCGCCACTTCGCGAAGCTGGCCGCCGCATCGGCCCCGATCAGCAAAAAGAACGCTGCCGAGGGCCAGCGGGCCGCCAAGGTCGTCAAAGTGTCAACCGTGTAAGATAAACCGCCCCGTTCGATTTCCATGGAATCGACCGCGAACCGCGAATCGTCGCCGACGAGCGACCGGACCATGCGAAGACGCTGCTCCGCCGTAGCGGAAGCCTGTCCCACCTTGAATGGTTGAACGGCGGTGGGCATCCAGATCAGCCGATCGAGACCGAGGGATTCAAACGCATCCCCGGCCGCGAGCAGATGTCCGTTGTGTGGGGGATCGAAGCTGCCCCCAAGGAGGCCGATCCGCACGGATCAGTTCGTCGTCGGCGGCTTGGTCGCTGGAGGCGCGCGCGGCGGCGCCGGGGTCGAGTCGGGCTTCGCGGCGACAGCCGTCGGAAGCCCGCGGCAGACATCGGCAACCTGTTTGTCGCTGGGGTAGCGCTGCTTGAGCTCCGTACACAGGTCGGTCGCGTCGTCCTTGTAGCCGATCGCCTTGTACGACTGAACGAGCTTGGTGCCCGCATCACGCGCCTTCGGCGCGTTGGGATGCTTGGCCAGGACGTCCTTGAAATACAGGTTCGCCGAGTCCCAGGCCTTGCGACGGAAATAGTAGATGCCCGAGTCGTAGTCCTTCTCGGCGAACATCTCGTCGAGCTCGCCCAGCTCCTTCTGCGCCTGCGGCAAGAGCGGCGAGTTCGGATAGAGCCCGATCAGCGTGTTGTAGGAGGTGACGGCGATGTCGCCGTACTGCGGGTCGAGCTCCGGACGGCGCCAGAGCTTTTTATAGGACCGCGCCGACTCGAGCGCGGCGTCGTCCGCCAGGCTATCGTCGGGGAACGTCTCCGTGAGCCGGCTGAAGCTCTGCGCGGCGAGCAGGTGCTCGCCCATGCGATCGTGCGCCTCGGCCAGATACCAGTACGACCGCGGCAGCAGCGTGTCGCGCGGCGGCAGGTCGGTGGTGAGCTTCTCGAAGCCCGCTACGGCATTGTCCCAGTGCTTCCGCTGAAATTCCTTGAGCGAGGCCGTGTAGAGGGACTCGTTCGTCGTGAGGTTCTTCAGCTGGAATTCCGGGTGGCACGCCGCGAGGCCCCAGAACATCAGGAACGCGACGAGTCTCCAGGAGTTACGGTGCATATCTGGGTTGGTACCCGTGACAGGGGCTGCGGTTCGAAGTCGAACGCGTGGTCGAGCTGGGAAAGATAAACAGCTCGGGCGGCTCAGCCGAGACGCTTCCGGAAGTATTCGATCGTGCGCGCCACACCGTCCCGGACGTTGACGGCCGGCTCCCACCCCAGCAGTTGCCGAGCCCGGGCGATGTCCGGCTTCCGCACCTTGGGATCGTCCTCCGGGAGTTCGCGAAACACGATCTTCGAGCGCGATCCCGTGAGCTCCAGGACGATCTCGGCAAGCTCTTTCACGGTGTACTCGTCGGGGTTGCCGATGTTGGTCGGTCCCGAGTCGCCGCCCATGAACAGGCGGTAGAGCCCTTCGACCTCGTCGTCCACGTAGCAGAAGCTGCGCGTCTGGCTGCCGTCGCCAAAGATCGTGATCGGCTCTCCGGCCAGCGCCTGCACGATGAAATTGGAGACGACGCGGCCGTCGTTGGGCCGCATCCGCGGTCCGTAGGTGTTGAAGATCCGGACGATCCGCGTATCCACGCCATGCGATCGATGATACGCCATCGTCACCGCCTCGGCGAAGCGCTTGGCTTCGTCGTACACCCCGCGCGGACCGACGGGATTCACGTTTCCCCAATAGTCCTCGCGCTGCGGATGCACCAACGGATCGCCGTACACTTCCGACGTGGACGCCAGGAAGAAGCGCGCCCCTTTCGCTTTCGCGATCCCCAGCGCGTTGATCGTCCCGAGCGAGCCCACCTTCAGCGTTTGAATGGGCAGCTCGAGATAATCCACCGGGCTCGCCGGCGACGCGAAGTGCAGAACGCCCTCGAGCTCGCCCGCGATGAACGTCGGGTCGGAGATGTTGTGGCGAACGAAGCGATACCGCTCGTTCCCCGTCAGGTGGGCGATGTTCTCGGGACTGCCGGTGATGAAATTGTCCAGCCCGACGACCTCGTGGCCCTCGCGCAGAAACCGATCCGCGAGGTGCGACCCGAGAAAGCCGGCGGCGCCGGTGATGAGAACTCTCATTATAGATTACTTAACAACCCGGCGGCCGATCGAATGATACGTGAAGCCCAGGTCCGCCATCTTGTGCAGCGGATACAGGTTGCGGCCGTCGACGATCACCGGACGCCTGAGCGCCGAGCGAATGCGCGCGAAGTCGGGATGCCGGTACTCGTTCCAATCGGTGAGCACGGCCAGCGCGTCGGCATCCGTCAGCGCGTCGTATGCCGTGTCGGCGTAGTCGATGCGATCGCCCAGCCGCCGCCGCGCTTCGTCCATGGCCGCCGGATCGTGTGCCGTGACCTTGGCGCCCGCCGCGAGCAGATCCTCGATCAACGTCAGCGCCGGCGCCTCGCGCATGTCGTCGGTGTTCGGCTTGAACGCCAGTCCCCACACCGCCACGCGCACGCCCGTGAGATCGGCGCCGAGCGCGGCACGAAGCTTCGCGAACATGCGATGCTTCTGATTCTCGTTGACCTCTTCCACCGCCTCGAGAATACGGAGACAGGTCGACTGCTCGCGTGCCGTGCGCGCGAGCGCCTTCACATCCTTGGGAAAGCACGAGCCGCCGTATCCAGGGCCCGGAAAGAGAAACGCCGGGCCGATGCGATCGTCCGACCCAATGCCCTTCCGCACGAGATCCACGTTCGCGCCGCAGGCCTCGCAGAGCATCGCGATCTCGTTCATGAACGAGATCCGCGTCGCCAGCATCGCATTCGCCGCGTACTTGGTCATCTCCGCCGACGCGATGTCCATGAAGATCACCGGCTTTCCGGTGCGCACGAACGGCGCATAGAGCTCCGCCATCACGCTTCGCGCATGATCCGTCTCGGCGCCGAGCACGACGCGATCCGGCTTCATGAAGTCGTCGATCGCCGCGCCTTCCTTCAGGAACTCGGGATTGCTCACGACGTGAAACGGAAAGCGGGCGTGCTTCGCGACGGCGGCCGCGACTTTCGTGGCGGTGCCGACCGGCACGGTGGATTTGGTCACCACCACCAGCTCGCGTTTCATGTGCTGGCCGATCTGTTCGGCCACCGCGAGCACGTGGCGAAGGTCCGCCGAGCCGTCTTCGTCGGGCGGCGTGCCGACGGCGATGAACACGACTTCGCTCTGCGCGATCGCGCCGGCGACGTCGGTCGTGAATTCGAGACGTCCGGCGTCCTGGTTTCGCTCGACGAGGCGGTCGAGTCCCGGCTCGTAGATCGGAATGACGTTCTGTTTGAGGCCGTCGATCTTCGCCGCGTCGACGTCCGCGCCGACGACCTGGTTGCCCGTTTCCGCCAGGCACGCGCCGACCACCAGGCCGACGTATCCCGTTCCAACGACGCTGAGATTCACGATGCGCGTTTCGTCATGAGCGTTCTATCACGACGGCACGGGCGCCTGCCCGGCCGACAGCGTGACGACGCGCGCTCGGGTTTTGACCAGGCCCGCCGTGATGTTCCGGCTGTCGACGATGAGCGGGGCGTGGTCCATGACCAGCTGATAGTCGACGCCACGATGGTCCGTGACGATCACCACGGCATCGCACGCATCGAGGCGGGCGGCGGTGAGATCGACGCCTTCGCGCGTATGGCCGTCTTCACGAATGCAGCGAATGAACGGGTCATGGAACGTCACGGCGCCGCCCTGCTCCTCGAGCAGGCGAATGACGTCGAGCGCCGGACTTTCGCGCACGTCATCGATGTCGCGCTTGTAGGCCACACCGAGCACGAGCACCTTGCTGCCGTTGATCGGCTTCCGATCCTGATTCAGCGCGTGCGCCACTTTCTCGACGACGAACGCCGGCATGTGGCTGTTGATCTCGCTCGCGAGGTCGATGAAGCGCGTCTTGTAATTCAGCGTCCGCATCTTCCACGCGAGATAGTGCGGATCGAGCGGAATGCAGTGGCCGCCGATGCCGGGGCCCGGCGTGAATTTCATGAACCCGAACGGCTTGGTCGCGGCGGCGTCGATCACTTCCCACACGTCGACACCGAGCTTGTCGCAGACGATCGCCATCTCGTTCACCAAACCGATATTCACGGATCGGAATGTGTTCTCGAGCAGCTTCGTCAGCTCGGCGGCTTCGGGCGACGAGACCGGCACGACCTGGTCGATGCAGCTGCCGTACAGCGCCGTGGCGAGCTCCGTGCAATTCGGCGTCACGCCGCCGACGACTTTCGGTGTGTTCTTCGTGTGGTATACGGGATTGCCGGGATCGACGCGCTCGGGGCTGAACGCCACGAACACGTCTTTGCCCACGGTGAATCCGCGATTCGTGAGCGCGGGCAGCAGCACTTCGCGTGTCGTGCCCGGATACGTCGTACTCTCGAGGATGACGAGCATCCCCGCGTGCACTTGCCGCGTCGTCGCGTCGGCGGCGGCGATCACGTAGCTCATGTCCGGATCACGCGTCTTGCCGAGCGGCGTCGGGACCGCGATCGAGATCGCATCGGTCTCGGACAGGCGCGTCTCATCGCTCGTCGCCTCGAACTTGCCGCCGCGCACGAGCGCCGCCACTTCGGACGCCGGCACGTCCTGAATGTGCGAATCGCCGGCGTTCAGGAGATCGACGACGCGCTGGCTCACGTCGTAGCCGATCACGTGAAAGCCGGCTTTCGCGAATTCCACCGCCAAGGGCAAGCCGACGTAGCCCAGACCGATCACACCGAGCACGGCGGACCGGTCGTGGAAACGGTCGAGGAGAACCTGCTTGGAGGACGTGGCGGCCGATGACTTAGCGGCCATAAAAGGCCCGCACTCCCGAGACGACTTCGTCGAGCTGCGACTCCGTCAGCTCGGGATAAATCGGCAGCGACAGCACCTCGTTCGCCGCGCGCTCGGACTCGGGCAGCTGACCGCGCTTGTACCCCAGGTACTCGAAGCACGGCTGCAAGTGCAGCGGCAGCGGATAGTAGATCGACGTGCCGATGCCGCGCTCCTTCAGAAAACTCTGAAGATCGTCGCGCCGCTCGACCCGAATGGTGTATTGGTTGAAGATCGACTCGTTCGAGCGATCGATGTACGGCGTCGTCACGTCGGCCAGATCGGCGAACGCCTTGTCGTAGAAGGCCGCGTTCTTGCGGCGCCCGGCGCTCCAGCCCGCGAGATGCGGCAGCTTCGCGCTCAGCACCACGGCCTGCAGCGCATCGAGACGGCTGTTGAATCCGACTTCGTCGTGGAAGTACTGCTTCGCGCCGCCGTGCATGCGCAGCCGCTTGAGCCGCGTGGCCAACGCTTCGTGCTGCGTGACCATCATGCCGCCGTCGCCATAGCCGCCGAGGTTCTTCGAGGGGAAGAAGCTGAACGTGCCGATGGTCGCGACCTCGCCCGCCATGCGCCATTCGCCATCGATCGAGCGCTTGGCGCCGATCGTCTGCGCGGCGTCCTCGATGAGCGGAACACCCGGCATCGCCTTCGCGACGTCCTCGATGGGCGCCATCTGACCGAACAAGTCCACCGGCATGACCGCCTTCGTCTTCGGCGTGCGCGCCGCGGCCGCGGCTTCGGGCAGGATGTTGAACGTCCTGGGATCGATGTCCACGAATACCGGGCGCGCGCCGGCATTGTGGATGGTGCCCGCCGTCGCGAAGAACGTGAACGGCGTCGTGACGACTTCGTCGCCGGGACCGACGTCGAGCGCCTTCAAGGCGAGGAGCAGTGCGTCGGTGCCGCTCGCGCACCCCACCGCGAATTTCGTGTGCGACAACTCGGCGACTTCGCGCTCGAGCTGCTCGACCGGTGCGCCGAGAATGAAGAGTTGCGAATCGACGAGCGCGGTGAGCTTGGGAAGGACTTCATCGCGGATCGTGGCGTGCTGGGCACGCAGATCCAGCAGAGGTACGGGCATGGGTCGGAGCCAATCTAGAGGGTGCACCGGCGTCCTCGGACCGCCGGCGTCGAAGCGATGCGATTGAGCCTGTAAAGTTCGTAGCGGCAACACCCTACGTCAATGAACAATTCTTCGCGACGCGGTAGGGCGGAACGGCGCAACAGCAGTGGCCGCGGACTTACGCGGACACTGCACGGGCACGGCGCGGACGGGAGAGGGCATGCGGCATCCACACAGTCGCTCCCAACGAGCCGAGATTTTTTTGCGAACGGCGCCGGGAAGCCACGTGAAGCGTCTCGAGGTTGTCCCTAAGGAAATTCAGGGCTCGTTGGGAGCGGTGACGTAAGTGCCGTATCCTCTTTCGCGTCCGTGCCGTGCCCGTGCCGTGCCCGTGCCGTGCCCGCGTCCATCCGCGGCAAATGCTGTTGCGCCCTTCACACCTTCAACGGAATCGGCACTTCCCGCCCCACCTTCGCCGACTCGTAAATCCCCAGGATGAGCTCCAACGACTTCCGCCCGGCGCGCCCATCCGTCTCGGGTTTGGCCTGGCCGCGAAGCACGTTCAACACGTTGCGATAGTACCCCTCGTGCCCGAAGCCGTACACGTTCGGCGGATTCGTGTTCGCTGTCTCGACGAGCTTGTCGTCGTCATCATAGTCGGCGAACAGCCAGTGCTCGACACGATTCACCGCGGTGCCGCCGATCTTCACCGACCCCTTCTCGCCGAGCAGCGTGATCGACCCCTCGAGATTGCGCGGGTAGGTGAGCACGTTGACTTCGATCACGCCCAGCGCGCCCGAGCGAAATTTGAGAATTCCAATACCAGAATCCTCAGCCTCGATGCGCCGCGCCTGCGTGGCGGTTTTCGCGAGCACGCTCTCGACCGGCCCGACCAGCCACTGAATGAGATCGACGTAGTGCGACGCCTGATCCATGAACGCGCCGCCGTCGAACTCCCACGTCCCGCGCCACGGCTCGGCGTCGTAGTATTCCTGCGGCCGCTGCCAGCGCACCGTGACGTTCGCCATGTAGATCCGCCCGAACCGATTCTTGTCCACCGCGCGCTTGAGCAGCTGCACCGGCGGATTGAGACGGTTCTGCTTGACGACGAAGAGATGCACGCCCGCGGCGTCGCACGCCTGCACGAGCGCATCCGCCTGCGCCAGCGTGAGCGACATCGGCTTTTCGGTGAGCACATGCTTGCCCGACTTCGCCACCGTCACGCCTTGCGCCGAGTGCAGACCCGATGGCGTGCAGATCGATACGATGTCCAGCTCGGCGCCCGCCAGCATATCGTCGAGCGACTTGAACGACGCGACGCCCTGCTCTTCGCCCGCCGTGCGCGCACGATCGGCATCAATGTCGGCCACCGCGGCGAGATTCAGCCCGTCGACCTTTCGCAGCGCGTCGAAGTGATTCTTGCTGATGCGGCCGCACCCCACCAAGCCAACACGAAACGACCGGTCTGTTGGCGCGCTCTGCCCCGAGCCAGTCGAGGGGCTCATGCCGTCTCCTTGCGGGATTGATTGGCGGGGGCGATGCCCTCCCCGCTGCGCTGATAGGCGGTGCCGCACGCGGCACACGTGCCGACCCCCGATCCGTTCAAGCGCTCGCCACATTGACACATCCAGCCAATGCGCCGCGCCGGCACGCCGGCCATGAGCGCATACGGCAAGACGTCCTTCGTGATCACCGCGCCCGCGCCGACGAACGCGAAGTCGCCGAGCGTCACGCCGCAGACGATCGTTGCGTTCGCGCCGATCGACGCCCCGCGCTTTACCAGCGTCCGCCGATATTCGTTCTTGCGCGACACATGGCTGCGCGGGTTGATGACGTTCGTGAACACCATCGACGGGCCGCAAAACACGTCGTCCTCGAGCTCCACGCCCTCGTAGATCGACACGTTATTCTGAATCTTGCAATTGTGGCCCATGCGCGTGCCGTTCATCATGACGACGTTCTGGCCAAGACTGCAGCGCTCGCCGATCACGGCGCCCGGCATGACGTGGCAGAAGTGCCAAATTTTTGTCCCCTCGCCGATCTGCGCCCCGTCGTCAACGTACGCGGATTCGTGCACGAACACGTCGGCTCCTCTTCCCGCGCTCATGCGTGCACCTGCCCGGCCGCCGCCGCGCGCGCCTCGGCGAGCTCCGCTTGCCACTCCTGCAACGACTTCACGCGCGGCGCACGCGACTTGAGCGAGAGAATCGCATCGCTCGCCGCGCTCGCCGCCGACATCGTCGTGGTATACGACACGCGATTCACGATCGCCGCCTGCCGCAGCAGATAGTCATCGAGCTGCGCGTGCTTGCCCATCGGTGTATTGATCAGCAGCTGAATGTCGCGATTGACGATCATGTCGAGGCAGTTCGGCCGGCCTTCGTGGACCTTGAGCACGCGCCGCGCGGGAATGCCGCGCGCGCGCAGATACGCCGCCGTGCCCGCGGTAGCCCACACCTCGAAGCCCATCTCGTGAAAGCGGCGCGCGATCGGCGTCACCGTCGGCTTGTCCGAATCCACGACGGTAATCAGCACCGCGCCCTCGAGCGGCAGCCCGTTCGACGCGGCAAGCTGCGACTTGGCGAATGCCGAGCCGAAGGAATCGGAGATCCCCATGCACTCGCCCGTCGATCGCATCTCCGGGCCGAGCACCGGGTCGGTGCCCGCAAACTTGTTGAACGGAAACACCGCTTCCTTCACCGACACGTACGGCGGCACGATCTCCTCGATGAAGCCAATGTCGTCCAGCGATTCGCCGACCATGGTGCGCGCAGCGAGCGACGCCAGTGGAACGCCGATCGCCTTCGACACGAACGGGATCGTGCGGCTGGCGCGCGGATTCACCTCGAGCACGTAGACGACGCCGTCCTTGATCGCGTACTGCACGTTGATCAACCCGATCACGCCCAGCGCGCGCGCGAGCGAGATGGTCTGCTCGCGCATGGTCTGCATGTCGCTCTCGCCGATCAGATACGGCGGGAGCACGCACGCCGAGTCGCCCGAGTGAATGCCTGCGTCCTCGATGTGCTGCATGATGCCGCCGATGACGACACGGTGCCCATCCGAAATCGCGTCGACGTCACACTCGAAGGCATCCTCGAGGAAGCGGTCGATCAACACCGGGCGATCCTCCGAGACGCGCGCTGCCGTCGCGAAATACTGTTGCAGCGACTCGGCGTCGTAGACGATCTGCATCGCACGTCCGCCAAGCACATATGAGGGCCGCACGAGCACGGGATAACCGATCCGCTCCGCCGCTTCCAGCGCTTCGTCGAGACTCGTCGCCGTACCGTTCGCGGGCTGCGTCAGCCCGAGCTCGCGCGCGATCTTGTCGAAGCGGCGGCGGTCCTCGGCGATGTCGATCGATTCGGGCGAGGTGCCGAGGATCTTCACGCCGGCGGCCTCGAGCTGGCGCGTCAGCTTGAGCGGCGTCTGGCCGCCGAGCTGCACCACGACGCCTTCGGGCTGCTCGCGTTCAACGATCTCCAATACATCCTCGAACGTCAGGGGCTCGAAGTACAGCTTGTCGGACGTATCAAAATCCGTCGATACGGTTTCCGGATTCGAGTTGATCATGATCGTCTCGAATCCGCGCTCGCGGAGCGCCATCACGGCGCGCACGCAGCAATAGTCGAACTCCACGCCCTGCCCAATGCGATTGGGTCCGCTGCCGAGGATGACGACCGAGCGGCAGTCCGTGCGCGGGGCTTCACTCTCCTCGTCGTAGCTGCCGTAGAGATACGGCGTCGCCGACGGAAACTCGCCGGCGCACGTATCGACCATCTTGTATGACGGCCGCACGTTGAGCGACCATCGGCGCTCGCGCACGACGGCTTCGGTCTCGTCGCGCAATACCGCCAGCTGGCGATCCGAGAAGCCGAGTCGTTTCATGTGGCGCAGATCCGTCTCGTCCACGTCGTCCAGCGTCGCGTACCAACGTTCGGCCTCGACCAGCTCGACCATCTGGTTCAGGAACCACGGATCGATCGCTGTCAGCTCGTGCACGTCGGCGGCCGAGAGCCCGCGCTCGAGCGCGCGCTTCACCTGGAAGATGCGTTCGGGCGTCGGCTGGCGTAGCGCACCGCGCAACGACTCGAGCGATTCATCGGGCAAGCGGTCGTCGATCGGACGAGCGGACGTCGTCCAGCCCGATCTCCCCGTCTCGAGCGCGCGCATGCCCTTTTGAAACGCTTCCTTGAACGTGCGGCCGATCGCCATTGCCTCGCCGACCGACTTCATCTGCGTCGTGAGATACGGGCTCGCGCTTGGAAATTTCTCGAACGCGAAGCGAGGCACCTTCACGACCACGTAGTCGAGCACCGGCTCGAACGACGCCGGCGTCGTCTTCGTGATGTCGTTCGCGATCTCGTCGAGGCGATACCCGACCGCGAGCTTCGCGCCGATGCGCGCGATTGGAAACCCCGTCGCCTTGGAGGCGAGCGCCGATGACCGCGACACCCGCGGATTCATCTCGATGACCAGCATCTCGCCGTCGCGCGGGTTGACGGCGAACTGGATGTTGCAGCCGCCGGCGTCGACGCCGACCTCGCGAATGATCGCCACCGCGGCGTCGCGCATCACCTGATATTCGCGATCGGTGAGCGTCATCGCCGGCGCGACCGTGATGGAATCGCCCGTGTGTACACCCATGGGATCGATGTTCTCGATCGAGCACACGATCACGACGTTATCCTCGTGATCGCGCATCACCTCGAGCTCGAACTCCTTCCAGCCGATCACGCTGCGCTCGACGAGCACCTGGTGCGTCGGCGACAGATCGAGCCCGCTGCGCACGATGCGCTCGAACTCTTCGCGATTGTACGCGATGCCACCGCCCGTGCCGCCAAGGGTGAACGACGGCCGAATGATCGCGGGGTAGCCCGTGCGTTCGACGATCGCTTCCGCTTCGTCGAAGCTCTCGGCGATTCCGCCTTCGGCGACGGCGAGACCGATGCGTTCCATCGCCTCGCCGAAGAGACGACGATCTTCAGCCAGCGAGATCGCGCGCGCGTTCGCGCCGATCAATTCGACGCCGTACTTGTCCAGCGCCCCAGATTCGGACAGCGCCATCGCGACGTTCAGCGCCGTCTGGCCGCCCATCGTCGGGAGAATCGCGTCCGGCTTCTCGCGCTCCAGGATCAGCTCGACGAACTCCGGCGTCACCGGCTCGATGTACGTCCGATCCGCGAACTCCGGATCGGTCATGATCGTCGCCGGGTTCGAGTTGATCAGAATGACTTCGTATCCCTCTTCCTTGAGGGCCTTCGTCGCCTGCGTGCCGGAGTAGTCGAACTCGGCCGCCTGTCCGATGATGATCGGACCGGAGCCGATGACGAGAATGCGATGAATGTCAGTCCGTCGAGGCATGCAACAGATCGTCGATGATGTCGGCGTGCGTCTTGGTCGGCGACCAGCCCGTATGCTCGTGCAGCTTGGCGGGTGAACCGATGAGAACCGGAATGTCGGAGGCGCGCGTCAGCGAGGGATCCGTCGAAATCTCCGCGGCCACGTTGGCGCGCTGCAAGACATCCTCGGCGAGCTGCCGCACGCTCACCCCGCGTCCGCTCGCCACGTTGTACACCTCGCCGGGCTGACCGCGCTCGACCAACGAAAGATAGGCGGTCACGACGTCGTCGACATGCAGATAGTCGCGCACCACGTCATTGCCGAGCACGAGGCGCGGCTCGGCGCCCGCCGCGAGTCGTTTGACGCGGCCAACGAGCGACGGCAGCAGATACTGCGTGCCGTGGCCAACGCCCGAGTGGTTGAAGCTGCGCGTCGCGATCACGCGCAGTCCGACCGACGTGTGGAATTGCAGCGCCGCAACCTCCTGCGCTGCCTTGGACGCCGCGTAGATCGTCGTCGGCCGCTGCACGGCTCGCTCGTCGAGCGGCATATCGGCCGGCTCATGACAGCCGTACTGCATGCCCGACCCAACGATGATCACGAGGGGATCGACGGCACCGGCTGATTTCTGCCGGCGCACGGCCGACAGCAGACGCACGGCACCGAGGGCATTGACGTCATACGTCGTCGTCGGCGAGCGCTCGGCGTCGGGGGGAAAGCTCACGCCCGCCAGATGCACGATCACGTCGGGTCGGCTGCGCTGCACGACGAGCTCGACGTCCTCGGTATCGCGCATATCGGCGGGCAGCCAGCGGACCTCACGCCGCTCCTGGCGGGACAGGATGTCGGGTCCGCGTATCGCGGCGCCGAGTCCCGTCAAATCCACGGCATCGCCGCGCGCGAGTAGTCCGCGCGCGAGCCACTGTCCGACGAATCCGCCGCCGCCCGTGATCAGCGCTCGCATGAGGCTCGCATCTCAGGCGCGCGCCCGGTGCCGCTCCACATCGGCGTCGACCATCATGCGCACGAGCTGCTCGAAGTCGACGCGCGGCCGCCAGTCCAGCTGCCGCATCGCCTTCGACGGATTGGCGACGAGGAGATCGACTTCGGCGGGCCGATAGAACTTCGCGTCCTGCTTGATGTGCTCGCGGTAGTCGAGGCCGACGTACGAAAACGCCGTCTTGCACAGGTCGAGGACAGAGCAGGTGTGGCCCGTGCCGATCACGTAGTCGTCGGGTTCGTCCTGCTGCAGCATGCGCCACATCGCTTCGACGTAATCGCCGGCGAAACCCCAGTCGCGCCGCGAATCGAGATTGCCGAGGGTGACGTCCTTCGCGAGCCCCAGCTTGATGCGCGCCACGGCATCGGTGACCTTGCGCGTCACGAACTCGAGTCCGCGTCGCGGACTCTCGTGATTGAAGAGGATTCCGGAGACGGCGTAGAGGCCGAAGCTCTCGCGATAATTCACGGTGATCCAGTGGCCGTACACCTTGGCGACGCCGTAGGGGCTGCGCGGATAGAACGGCGTCGTCTCGCTTTGCGGCGACTCGACCACTTTGCCGAACATCTCGCTCGAGCTGGCCTGGTAAAAGCGCGCCTTGGGCGCGGCCTTTTTCATCGCCTCGAGCATGCGGGTGACGCCGAGCGCGGTGAATTCGCCGGTGAGCACGGGCTGCGTCCACGACGCGGCGACGAAGCTTTGCGCCGCGAGGTTGTAGATCTCGTCCGGCTTCACGTCGCCGACGGCGTCGGTCAGTGAAGTTTGATCGAGGAGGTCGGCCGAGACCAGCTCGACGCGGTCGACGAGATGTGCGATGCGCTCGTACGGCGTCGTCGAGCTGCGGCGCACGGCGCCGACGACGCGGTAGCCCTTCTCGAGCAGGAATTCGGCCAGGTACGAGCCGTCCTGGCCGGTGATGCCAGTGATGAGCGCGGTGGGCATGGTCCGGAAAACTAACTCAAAAGCAAGAGCGAATGGAAAGAGCGAATGGTGACGGCGAATGGAAAGAGCGGGTGGAAACGGCGAACGGAAAGAGCGAATGGAAACGGCGAATGGAAACGGCGATTTCCGCGACGAACGGTGATTTGCGCGCGGAAGACGCTGGAGTCGATCCGCGATGCCGTCGCGGCGAACGCCCGTTGTGAACGCTCGACGAAGAAGGCACCAAACAAAAAAGGGGAGCCCCGATGGGCTCCCCTCTCAATCAGCCGAGCAGCGTAGTTATACGACCGCCGCTCCACGCGGTGCCCGCTTGACCTTGCCTGCATTCATGCATCGCGTGCACACCTTCACCTTCTCGATCTTTCCGTCGACGAGGGTGCGCATCACCTGCAGATTGGGCTTCCAGGTGCGGCGCGTCTTGTTGTTCGCATGCGACACGTTGTTGCCGAACGCGACGCCCTTGCCGCACGCGTAGCAGACGTTTCTCTGAATGGCCATAAGAACCTCTATTCTCCCACCAGCTCGATGCGCGCCATCTCGGCGCCGTCACCCTTGCGGTGGCCGGTCTTGAGAATGCGCGTGTATCCACCCTTGCGAGCCGCGAACTTGGGTCCGAGCTCCTGGAACAGCTTGTCGGCCGTCTCACGCTTGTGCACGTGACGCACGGCAAGCCGGCGAGCGTGCAGCGTGCCGGAGCGCGCCTTCGTGATCAGCTTCTCGACGAACGGACGCAGTTCCTTCGCCTTGGCTTCGGTGGTCTCGATCGCGCCGTGCTCGATGAGCGACGACGCGAGATTCCGCATGAGCGCGAGCTTTTGCTCGCTGGTCCGGCGAAGCTGGCGCCCCGCTTTACGATGACGCATTGCTCTTACTCCTCCATGTCGTCGGGCGCCGCGGCGGCGGCCCGGCTTGGCGGCGTACCGTAATCCAGCACGCGAACGCTGCCGTCGCCGGTCTCTTCGAACCGCATCCCGAAATTCAGATTTTCGCGCTCGAGGAGGTCCGCGATCTCCTGAAGCGATTTCTTGCCGAAGTTCTTGACCTGCAAAATCTGGCTCTCGGTCTGGCGCACCAGATCGCCGAGCGTTCTGATATTCGAATTCTTTAACGAGTTGACGGAGCGAACCGACAGCTCGAGGTCGTCGAT
Organism: Gemmatimonadaceae bacterium; assembly: GCA_035606695.1. Taxonomy (NCBI): domain Bacteria; kingdom Pseudomonadati; phylum Gemmatimonadota; class Gemmatimonadia; order Gemmatimonadales; family Gemmatimonadaceae; species Gemmatimonadaceae bacterium. The sequence goes on along the minus strand of DATNEW010000019.1, from coordinate 23,199 downwards.
CGGCGTCCGCAGGAGCGAGCCGAGGCGCGCGCCGTCGCCGGCACCGTTGTCCGCCAGCTGGCCGATCGGCGCCGACGAATGCGAGCCGAAATCGGCGAAGTACTGGAAGTGCGTCTGCGCGAGCGCGGCCGCGTAGCTCACCGCTTCTTCCGGCGAGATCGTGCCGTTGGTCTCGACCGTGAGCACCAGGCGATCGTAGTCCGTGCGCTGGCCGACGCGCGTCTCGGCGACGGTAAAGTTGGCGCGGCGGACCGGATTGTAGATCGAGTCGATGCGCACGAGATCGACGGGCAGGCCCCGGTCGATCGGATGCTGGTCCGACTCGACGTAGCCGCGGCCCTTGTTCACGTACAGGTCGACGTTGAGATCGCGGTCGTCCTGCAGCGTGAAGAGATGATGGTCGGGGTTGACGATGCGCACGCCGCCGGAGCTCGAGATGTCGGCCGCGGTGACCGCGCCGGCCTCGGACTTCTGGATGTGCAGCACCACGTCCTCGACGTCGTCGGGGAGCGTGAGCGTCAGCGTCTTGAGGTTGCCGATGATCTGGTGCACGTCTTCGACGACACCAGGAATGGTCTGGTGCTCGTGCACCACGCCGTCAATGCGGAACGCCCACACCGCCGCGCCGCGAAGCGACGACAGCAGCATGCGCCGCATCGAGTTGCCGAGCGTGTGGCCGAAGCCGCGCTCGAGGGGCTGCAGCCGGAATTCGGCGACGTTGGGGTTGTCTTCGTGCTTGGTCGCTTCGACCAGCTGCGGGCGGACGAGTCCGCGGAGATCGATCGTGTTGGCCATGATTGGGGAGATCCTTGAATGGTCTTGCCGAGAACGAATCGGCATCGCCTTGCCCCGCCCCTCATGCGCGGCAAGCTCGAACGGAGATGAGGGCTCCGACCTGAATCGTCGTCCTCGCGACCGAGCGAAGCGAGGGAGTCGAGGATCTGCTCGTGATAACGGCGTTCACAAGAGCAGGTCCTCGACTCGCCGCGACGCGGCTCGCGAGGATGACGGGCGTGCTACTTCGAATACAACTCCACCACCAACTGCTCCTGCGCCGCGATCGGAATGTTCGGACGGCTGGGACGCTCGAGCATCCGGCCACTGAACGTGTCGCGATCGACGGCGAGCCACGACAGCGGCGCGCCGCGCGACGACTGATCCATCGCGGCGAGGATCGGCTGCACCTCGCGCGACTTCTGGCGAATGCGCACTTCCTCGCCCGGCGCCACCATATAGCTCGGGATGTCGACCGTCTTGGTGTTGATCTCGACGTGGCGGTGGCGAATGAGCTGGCGCGCGGCCTTGCGACTCGGCGCGAAACCCATGCGGTAGATCATGTTGTCCAGACGGCTCTCGAGCGCGGCCAAGAGATTGTGGCCCGTGATCCCCGGCATCGGACGCACCTTCTGGAAGGTGTTCCGGAACTGCTGCTCCGAGATGCCGTAGATGCGCTTGATCTTCTGCTTCTCACGCAGCTGCTTCGAGTATTCGGACGACTTGCGGCGGCGCGCGGTGTTCTGGCCGTGCTGGCCCGGAGCGTACGGACGACGCTCGACGGGGCACTTCTCCGTGAAGCACTTGGTGCCCTTCAGGAAAAGCTTCGTTCCTTCGCGCCGGCACTGCTTGCAGCTCGGCCCGGTGTAGCGACCCATGGATCAAACTCTCCGACGCTTGGGGGGACGGCAGCCGTTGTGCGGGATCGGCGTCACGTCCTTGATCGACTTGACCTGGAGGCCAGCCGTTGCCAAGGCTTGAATCGCCGACTCACGGCCCGAACCCGGGCCCTGCACCTTCACGTGGACGCGCTTCACACCGGCCGACAACGCTTCACGCGCGGCCTGCTCGGCGGCAACGGTCGCCGCGAACGGCGTCGACTTCTTGGAGCCCTTGAACCCGGCCTTGCCGGAGGAGCCCCAGGACACCGCGTTGCCGTGCGAGTCCGTGATGGTGATCGTCGTGTTGTTGAAGGTAGCGCTGATGTGCGCCACACCTTCCGCTTCCACGACCCGCTTTGCCTTCTTCCCAGTCGCCATGATTCGTTAGTTGTGTGTCTGTCATCCTCGCGAGCGAAGCGAGACGAGGATCTGCTAAGTACCGCTTGTTACTGCTTGTTACTGCTTGTTACTGCTTGTTACTGCTTGCTACTTCGTCACTTTCTTCTTGCCGGCGATCGCCCGACGCGGCCCCTTCTTCGTGCGCGCGTTGGTGTGCGTCCGCTGGCCGCGGACTGGCAGGCCGCGACGGTGGCGAATGCCCCGATACGACCCGATGTCCATCAACCGCTTGATGTTCATCGCCACTTCGGTCCTGAGCGCGCCTTCGACCTTGTGATCGCGCTCGATGACGCCGCGGATCTTGTTCACGTCCGCGTCGGTCAGATCGCGAATGCGCAGATTGGCGTCGATGCCCGCCTTCTCGATGATTTCCTGGGCGGCATGACGGCCAATGCCGTAGATGTAGGTCAGACCGATCTCGACCTTCTTGTCTCTCGGGAGATCGACGCCAGCAATACGAGCCATATTCGATTAACCCTGACGCTGCTTGTGCTTGGGGTTGCGCTTGCAGATGATGCGAGTCACGCCGTTGCGCTTCACAACTTTGCAATGCTCACAGATCGGCTTGACGCTCGTGCGGACTTTCACAGGCGCTCCGGACGGAACCAAGAAAGAAAAACGAGAAAACCGGTTGAGACAGCTAATCCGACCCGAAAAATTCCGGGCCAGACCCTAAGAGTAACTAGGCTGGTAAGTTGAAGCAAGGGGACGGGTTAAGCAGGCACTGGTACAGTTTGAAAGTAGCCAGTTCTTGGTCATGAAACCTCGGTTCGGTATTTTGCATCCATGCCAAAGCGCCCGAAGCGACCGGCCGACATGATGCAGCTCGCCAGGCTCGTCGGTGGAATCGCGACGAAAGAAGCCGAGAAGCCGGAAGACGCTGAGCCGGGACCGACCCAGGTTCGGGCCTCAAAAGGCGGCATTGCTCGCGCAAAGACGCTCAGCCGAAAGGAGCGGGTCAGCATCGCGAAGAAGGGCGCGAAAGCGTCAGCTCGAAAGCGTTCCCGGTAGCTCTATTTGCCCCTTCTTATCGGCCTTCTTCGCTTCCGCTTTTAGACGCTCAGCACCCGGCTCTTGAATTACGAGTACTGGGTCGCCCCCGAGCTTCTTGCTCTTCGCAAGCAAGCCGCCATCAAAGGTCTCTAGATAATTGGCGTTCGCCACCAACGCGGTGGCGACATGTACGGCGTCTTTCGGCAGTATGTCATGTTCCCAGAACACGTCTTGAGCGGCTTCGGCGATGACCCGATCCACTTCGGCGACGATGAAACAGCTTCGATTGAAGAACTTTCGTAGCAGCTCGCGCGATTCCTTCGGAAAGGGCCGCTTGTCGCCTTTCTTGTGGAGCACTTCCGCGATGGTCCAGGCCGATATGACTATCTCGCAATTCCCGACTTCCGCGTCGAGCAAAATGGGCTCGCACTTATCGGCACGGTTAGCCTGGTTCAACAGGTAGCCGAAACAGCAGCAGGAATCCCAATAGCGACGAATCTTATTCGCCATTGGCGATCCTGTAGCCGCTGAGGATGCCACGGACTTGGCTGTGCGTCGGAAGTTGATCGTCAGGTGGCATTACGTCGAGGCTCCGAACGTCGATCCGGATTGCGGTCCCGTCCTGACGGGACCACATCAGCCCTCGAACGACGACGCGCTTCTTGAACGCACTGAGCGCCTTATCGACCAAGTCGTTAGGGATCTCACAGCGAATGCGCCGACCGCGTAAACGGTCCACGACGGAGATTTCAATCCTTCCGTAGTCGTTCACACCGACCAGCGTACCGTCAATACTGGCTATGCTGCGGAGATCGCCGCGAATGATAGTGGCGACGTTTTCGGCGACCTTTTCGCTGGGCTTCACTACAATCTGGCCGAATCGTGCCACTGCCTTACCGCTGTCATATTCCGACAGAATTCGCGTCAGCGTTCGGCTTGTCTTGAGCGCGGCATCCGAAAAATGAGCGGGTCGCTTATTCGAGGATGCCAGAGCCTTCGTGCCCTGACCGGCGATTCGGATTGCAGCTTCGATGTCTGCCATCGCGACATGCTCACCTTGTATGTGAGCTGTCGCCGCAGCGTAGGCACTCCCGGCGCGAAGATCCTCAATGACCCACCGAACTTGATTGGCTGCGATGCCCATCTCGACCATGACCTGCTCGACGAGACGCATTTGCGCAAGAAAGCCTTCGGCGAAATCGGGCGCCGAGACATCCCTGCGATCCAGGTCAAGAACGATCTTCGCCATGGCCACAGTATACATGCTCAGAGGAGAACAAACCAGAGAAAGAAGTACTTGACAACGTAAAGTTAAGCAAGCATATTAGTTCAGTTTCAATTCACGAACCGAACCATGAACCGCCTGTCGACCGAAAAGCGCGTGCAAATCCTCTACGCCCTCTGTGAGGGCGCGTCGATCAATGCGACGGCACGGCAGACGGGTGCGAGCAAGGTCACGATCTTGAAGCTGCTCGCTGAGGTCGGAACGGCGGTTCTCGCTTACCAGCAGCGCGTGCTGGTGAACCTGCCATGCAAGCGCATCGAAGCGGACGAGATTTGGTCATTCGTCGGCGCGCGCGAGAAGAATGTCCCGCTCGATGAGAAGGGACGCGGGCGCGGCGATTGTTGGACGTGGACGGGGATCTGCGCCGACACGAAGCTCATTCCGTGCTGGCACGTCGGCACTCGCGATGCCGACGCTGCGCACTTGTTCATGGAGGAGCTGGCGTCGCGTCTCGCGAACCGCGTGCAGCTCTCGACGGACGGCCACAACGCCTATCTGACGGCGGTGGAGAATGCGTTCGGCTGGAACGGCGTGGACTACGCGATGCTGGTCAAATTGTACGGCGCAACCGGCGATACGCACGGCAGCGGCAAGTACGCGCCCGTCGCCCTCACGTCGCTAGAAAAAAAGCCGATCATGGGCCAGCCGGACGAGGCGCTGATCTCGACCAGTTACGCCGAGTCGCACAACACGCGCATGCGGACCAACATCCGCCGGCTGACGCGCCTCACGAACGGCCACAGCAAGAAGATCGAGAACCACGTGCATGCGATGTCGCTGTGGTTCATGTACTACAATTTCTGTCGTCCGCATATGACGCTGACGAAGAACAACGGCGGGATAAAGCAAACGCCCGCGATGGCAGCGGGCGTGAGCGATCATGTTTGGAATCTCGGCGAAGTGGTCGCCTTACTTGCGTCGTGAGCCGACGCTCGGAATAGTCGGAGCGATTGTCACGCTCGACGTAGCAGTCGTTTCCGCAATTCGCGAAAGCGATGGCGGCGGGGGCGGCGGGGGCGATTGGATGTGTTTTATAACACTTTGAACAATCCGCGCACCGTCCGGCCCCGCACCATGCCCGAGAGCTCGTAGGAAATCAAAGGCAAGAAGCGCGGGGCCACTAAACTCGAACTGGACGCCCACAAACTGACACTCATTCAGCAGCGTCGGCGCGGTTGCTGAGTAGACGAGAGTCGTGCCTTCAAATCGACATCTGATGAACTCCATGCCGTCGATCAGCTGCTTGCCCGCACCGAAGACACTCTCAACTACTCGCATTTGACGCTCCCGTATCACGCGGCGCCACATCAGGAGTCGCCTTAGTTCCTGAGTCATCGGCGGTCGCCGTCAGCGTCTCGGTCGGTCTGAACGTCCGCTGCATCAACGCCTGACGACTCACCGCGCCGTATTCCTTCAATTCGGGCGCGAGAATCGTTGCAACGGATTTCGCGTCCGTTCGCACATCCAGTAACAAATCTAGCGTCGCCGCGTTCACCTTGTTCGCTTCCTTGCGCGCATCGTTCGCTTGCCAGATGGCATAGAACGCGAGCACGAGCGACACGATGCTTAGCGCGAGACCGAAGACGGTCAGGAGACCTGACGCGCTCGACGGGCAGACAAGAGTGGGCTGTTGCATCGGGCGAAACTACTCCACCCGGCCTGGTCATTCAAACTGTACCAGTGCCGGTTAAGCATCCGAGCGTCTGCACAGCGTCTACCCGCCGTCTGCCCGCCGTCTACCCGCCGTCTACCCGCCGTCTGCCCGCCGTCTGCCCGCCGTCTACCGACCCGAAGCAAGCTCTCGCACCACCTCGTCCATCGCCCGCCGCCGGTCGCTCGCGGCCGTCACCATCCGGCCAACCACGACGTACCGCGCGCCCGCCGCGCCCGCCTCGGCCGGTGTGACCACACGCGCCTGATCCTGCACCGCTCCACCGGCCGGACGAACGCCCGGTACCAGCACAGCCAGGGCGACGCCATGCCGCTCGCGCACTCGCGACGCCTCTCGGCCGCTACAGACGACGCCGTGCACCCCGGCTTCCTTGGCCAAGTCCGCCAGCCGCAGCACCTCGTCGCTCACGTCCAGCACGGCCGCGTCCCTACCCCAGGCCCGCGCCACGTCGCCCGCTGTGAGCGACGTCAACACGGTCACGGCGAGTACGCCGCACGCATCGCCAGACGCGTCTCGCGCGGCCTCCGCCGCCGCTCGCAACATCGTCACGCCGCCAACCCCATGCACCGTCACGAGCCGAGCACCCATGTGCGCGGCGTTGCGAACGCCGCCGGCGACCGTGTTTGGAATATCGTGAAACTTGAGGTCCAGAAACACGTCGCAGCCGCGCGCGCGCAGCTCGCGGAGAATGGCGGGCCCCGCCGCCGTGAACAGCTCGTTGCCAACCTTGTAAAAGCGGCACCGCTCGCCGAGGTAGTCGACGAGCTCGATGGCGTCTTCCGCCGTCGAGACGTCGAGCGCGACAATCGGAGTCGTCGTCGTTGCGTTGCTCAGTGTGCTCGGCGCGTTGGTCAGTGCGGCCATTCCAGTGTTCCACTCAGCGATTGCAGATGGGTGACGCCGTGTCGCGCGCACCACTGCTCGAGGTCGCGCACGATTCGCTCGGGCGCCCGCGGGTCGCGAAGTGCTGCAGTTCCGATACCTACGAGTGACGCGCCGGCGAGAATGTATTGCACCGCATCGGTCGCGCTCGCTACCCCTCCAATGCCGAGCATCGGAAGCGCGACCGCCTGGCGGACTTTCCACGTCGCGAGGACACCGACCGGGAGAATCGCCGGCCCGCTGACGCCACCCGAACCGAAACCCAGCACCGGACGGCGACGCTCCACATCAATCAGCAAGCCGGGAATTGTGTTCACCACGCTGATCGCGTCGGCGCCGGCATCCGCCGCGATGCGCGCCGCGTCACCGATGTTCGACAGTGTCGGCGAGAGCTTCACGAACAGCGGCCGTCGTGTTTCGCGGCGAGCACGCTCGATGACGAGCCGCAACGAGGCGGGATCGGCGCCGAACTCCATGCCGCCCGCCTTCGTGTTTGGGCAGCTGACATTGAGCTCGTACGCTTCGACGGCGTCGTGCATGGCGGGCATGGACAGCGCCTCTTCGAGCCCCGCGACCACGGCCGGATACTCGTCGATCTCAAAGCCCACGACATTCACGATCTTTCGCGTGCCCGCGAGGTGCGTCGCCAGCCAGGGCACGTGCTCGCGGCGGACGGCGTCGAGTCCGGGGTTCGCCAGTCCGACGGCGTTCATCATTCCGCCGTCGAATTCGGCGACGCGCGGCGCGGCGTTTCCGTCGCGCGGCGCGAGCGAGACGGCCTTCGTGACGAGGCCGCCCACCGCCTCCAGGTGCATGACGCCCGACAGCTCCTCGCCGTAGCCCGCGGTCCCGGCGGCGAGGACGATAGGATTCTTGAATTCAAGATTGCTAACGACCGTCCGGAGGGCGGCCGGCGCCGTCACCGCCGCGGCTCCGGGCGCGAGGCGGCCGGCGCGGCGCGTGTGCCGTGGAGCCGGCTCTCGAATCGCTCGAGATACTCCGTCGCCGCGTCGGCGATCGCCGCCGCCAGCGCGTTCTGCTTGTCGGGATCGGTGAGATACTGCGCTTCCTTCGGATTGGTGCCGAAGCCGATCTCGACGAGCACCGCGGGCATGTACGCGGTCACGAGCACGCGAAACCCCGCCTGCTTCACGCCGCGGCTCGGGCCCGGATGCATTCTGCCCAGGCGCTGCTGAATGAGATCCGCGAGCTCGCTCGACTCGCGCAGATGCTCGTTCTGCTGCATGTCGCTGAAGATGAAGCTCAGCGGATCGTCCTTGTCGACGTGGTCCGTCATCGTCTCGAAGCGCGCGGCGTCATTTTCCATGTGCTCCACGCGGCGCGCGTCCTCCGTACGTGCCTCGGAGAGGAAATACGTCTCGAAGCCGCGCGAGCCGCCCGGATCCTTCCAATTCGGATTCGCCGCGTTGACGTGAATCGAGATGAAGAGATCGCCTTGCGCCTTGTTCGCGATGCGCCCCCGGTCGTCGAGCGCGATCAGCGTATCGGTCGTGCGCGTGTACACCACGTCGAGCCCGCGCGACTCGAGCTGCGCGCCCAGGTCCTTCGCCACCGCGAGTGTGATGTTCTTCTCGTAGATCTTCGGTCCGCCGCCGATCGGCCCCGTCATGCCGTTGTCGATGCCGCCGTGCCCCGCATCCACGATCACGCGACGCCGGCCGGTCTTCGCGCTGATCGGCGGCAGCGGTCCGCCGGCGCGCGCGTTGGCGCGCGCAACCTCGTTGACCTCACCGCCCTGCTGCTGCACGGATGTGGTTCGCCGTGACGACGAACCGGACGCACCCTCCGACGACGCACGAATCACCGGCCGGTCGGCCATGGACATCAGAATCAGCTGCGCGCTGTCGGCGTCCCAGCGATTGTTCGGCAACACGGTGGGAAAGACGTCGGACACGAGCTGCAGTGGAACGAGCAGGTCACCGTTGCGCATGATCGGCGCGGTGGCGAGTTGGCGCACGGCGTCGTTCGCGTGAATGACGGTCGATCCCGTCTCGAGCTGAAAGCGCGCGCCCCACGCTTCGACCGTATACCAATTTCCTGAATCGCGCTGCACCTTGATCGGGATCATCTGATCGAGCGCGCGCAGGCGAATCATCGGGCCGTTCGCGGTGCTCACCGTGGGAATGCGTACGACCTGATCGCCGCTCCGCACGACGAGCTGGCGCGGCGCGGATTGCGCCTGGGCGGGTTGCGCTTGGACGGCGGCCGCGATCTGAACGGCCGCGACCGCGACGACAGCGGCCCGCGTCGTTCGCTTCATCATCCGCTTCATCATCGGACACGCACCGACCGCGCGATCTCGCGCGCGGCATCTCGCTCGCGCTCGGTATCCCGCTTGTCGTGCAGCTTTTTGCCCTTGCCGAGCGCCAGCGCCACCTTCGCCACTCCGTTCTTGAAATAGAGCTCGAGCGGGATCAGGGTGAGTCCCTGGCGCTCGACGGCCCCAATCAAACGACGGATTTCCTTGCGGTGGAGCAACAGCTTTCGGGTACGTTCGGGTTCGTGGTTGGTGTATCCGCCCCGTTCGTACGCAGAAATGTGCAGGTTGAGGAGGTAGGCCTCCCCGTCCTTGATGATCCCGTAGGCGTCGCTGATGTTGGCGCGGCCGTCTCGGAGCGACTTCACTTCGGTGCCTTTCAGGACCAGGCCGGCCTCGTAGGTGTCGAGGATTTCGTAGTCGAATCGCGCACGCTTGTTTCGCGCGATGGACTGTATTTCGGCCTTGGTGCCGGGGTTGGGCTCGGCCTGCTTCCGACGGGTGTTCTGGCCCGAAGTCTGGGCGGCGGGCTTCTTTGACACAATGTGGCAACTTAGGCGAGCCATCTCCGCGCAGCAACACACGATACGTTGACGGCCCCGCGCGTCTCGACTACCTTTTTTTGCTACTGCCGAAGTGGTGGAACTGGTAGACGCGCTGGCTTCAGGAGCCAGTGGGCGCAAGCTCGTGGGGGTTCGAGTCCCCCCTTCGGCATTTGGGCCGGCAACCGGACAGCTTACTCCCGGTTTCCGGCCCTACTGCTTTCCACCAGCCATCGCGCTGGGCGGCACATTCTCCGGCAGCGCGGCGGTTCCGAACGCCGCGCGAAGCGCCTCGTTCGCTTCGGTGAGATACGTGCCGAGCAGCTCGCCCGCGCGGACGATGTTGTCGTCCTGGAGCTTGAACGCACCGCCCGCGAACGCGAACAGCGTCTGCCCCATGCGAATGGGCGTCGGGGCGCCAGCGCGCGCGGCCAGGCCATCGCGATACGCGCTCAAGCGAGCGTTGAACTGGCGTTCCACGGTCTCGAGCATGCCCGCGGCGATGTTGCGGTCGCGAGCGAGCGCTTCTGAGATCTCGCGCGCCACGATCGACGCGGTGCGGTCGTCGAGCGCGTCGCGCTGCGCCGCAACGAGGCCGAGCGCGCGGCGCGCATAGCGCAGCTCCCAACGCGCGTGATCGACGTCGCCGCGCGTCGCCGTCTGCGTGAGCCACTGCACATCGTCTTCCGCGGGCTCGCGGAACAGCGCCGCGACGAAGGTCGCGGCCTTTCGCTGAAGCTCGCGCTGCGCGCGCCAGCTAGCGAAGAACGGCATCGCTCAGTGCTGCAGCACCGGCAACGTCCGCAAGCCGACGCGCGTGCGCACCTCGCTTTCCTCGACGAGCAAGTCGGACAGATGCACGCCTTCGAGCACGTCGTCGATCTTTTGCTGCAGCAGCATCCACACGGGGCGAATGCTGCAATTGTGCGACGACGAGCACCGCTCTTCGCCGACCGGGTGCGACACGCAATGGAGGTCGAAGGTCGTCGTCTCCGAGGCCTCGATCACGTCGCGGATGGAGATGGCCGTCGCCTCGCGGGCCAGCGCGTATCCGCCGCGCGCGCCGCGCGTGCTTCGCACGAGTCCCGCGCGCCTCAGACGCAGCAGGATCTGTTCGACGTAGTCACCGGGCAGCCGCTCGACCTCGGCGATCTCGCGGCCGGTGATCGGACCGTCCGCGGCGCGGCGGGCGAGATGGAGAGCACAGATGACGCCGTACTCGGCGAGCGTGGTGATGCGCACGTCTCAAATCTATCCTGTCATTCCGAGCGAAGCGAGAAATCTGCCGTCAGCCCGCCGCGACAGCTCCGTGCTTCCCTCCCGGCACGCCGATTTCCGTCATCTTCTTCAGATCGAGCACGTCGTCGACCTCGGCGTCCGGCAGAATCTTGTCGCGCTTGACCATGTCGCGGATCAGCACGCCCTCCTGCACCGACTTCTTGCTGATCTCCGCCGCCTTGGCGTAGCCGATTTGCGGCGCGAGCGCGGTCGCGAGCGCGGCAGACCGTTCGACCCAATACTCGCACATCTCGCGATTGGCTTCGATGCCCTTCACGCATTTGTCGGCGAACACCGTCGCGGCGTTCGAGATGATGCGCATCTCGAGCAGCACGTTGTGCGCGATGACGGGCATCATCACGTTGAGCTCGAGTTGTCCATGCTCGGCGGCCATCGACACGGTGGTGTCGCACCCGACGACCTGGAAGCACACCTGATTCACCATCTCGGGAATCGAGGGGTTCACCTTGCCCGGCATGATCGACGAGCCGGGCTGCACGGCGGGAAGCTTGATCTCGTCGATGCCCGTGCGCGGGCCCATGACCATCAGGCGCAGGTCGCTCGCGATCTTGCTGAGATCGAGGGCGAGCACGCGAATCTGCGAGCTGAACGCCGCCACGTCGCCCATGCTCTGCATGAGTTGAATGCGATCCTGCCCGATGCGCAGGTCGAGTCCGGTGATCTGCTTGAGATACTTGTTCATCAGCGCGGGATATTCTTTCTCGACCGTCACGCCGGTGCCCACGGCGCTGCCGCCGATCCCCAGGTCGCGGAGATAGTCCGCGGCTTCGTTGATGCGCTTCACACCGCGCGCGAGCGTGCCTGCGTACGCAGTGAATTCCTGCCCGAGGCGAATGGGCATGGCATCCTGGAGATGCGTGCGGCCCGCCTTCACGATGTCGTTGAACTCGACGCCCTTGTCGGCGAACGCGCCGATGAGATTCTCGAGCGCCGCGTTGAGCGTCGCGAGCTGAGCGAGGCACGACAGGCGGATGTTCGTGGGGATCGTGTCGTTCGTCGACTGCGCCATGTTGACGTGGTCGTTCGGATGCACCGGCGTGTACGAGCCGCGCTGGCCGCCGAGGAGTTCGTTGGCGCGATTGGCGAGGACCTCGTTCGCGTTCATGTTGTGCGAGGTGCCGGCGCCGGCCTGATAGGGATCGACGATGAAGGCGTCGCGATACTTCCCGGCGAGGACCTCGTCGGCGGCCTGTACGATGGCGTCGGCGAGTTTGGGGTCCAGGCGCCCGGTTTCCTTGTGTGTCAGCGCCGCCGCCTTCTTGATCCACACTTGCGAGATGATGAACGGCTCGAGCGGCGTGAGGCCGCTGATCGAGAAGTTCTGGCGGGCGCGCTGGGTCTGGACGCCGTAGAGTGCGTCGGTCGGGACCTCGAGGTAGCCCAGCGGATCTTTTTCGCGGCGGGTGTCAGGCATATGCGTCAGGAGTCGGTGTGTGATTATTGGGTCGTCAGCATCTAATTATTCTTTCGTCATAACACGCGCGATCGCGACCCCGGCCACGGCCGCGGCCACCATCGCCAGTCCGAGCCAGGCGACGCTCTCGCCATGCAAGCGGCCGAACGCGATGCGCCGTGGATCATCGGCCGACAGCGCGTCCACCGGGCCGCCGATCGCCTGCCGTACCGCCTCGATGCGCGGGGCCACGAACACCTGCGCCGCCGCGCACGCCAGCACCATGATGCCCATCGCCGACTCGGCCCACCGCCACTCGCGATGCACGCGCCATTCGAGTCCGAGCGCGACGAGACCGATGACGATGCCCGAATAGAACACCGCCGGCAGCACGCGGCCCACCACCGCGCCGGCCAGCGTGCGGCTTGGCAGAACGGCGAACAGCGCGGGCGCGACGACCGCGCTCACGATCGTGCCCGCGCCCAACCAGAGCGCCAGCAGCGCAATCGCGATTATGGACGTCGTTACCGCGCGCATGTCGATTCTCTGATGCTCATCGCGGCACGATACCCGCGAGTCCCGTCACCCACGGATTCGTGGCGCGCTCGCGGCCGATCGTCGTGTGCGGCCCGTGACCGGGAAACACCACCGTTTCGTCGTCGAGCTCGCAGATCCGAACGAGCGAATCGGCCATCTGGTCCGGGTCGGACAACAACAGGTCGGTGCGGCCAACCGATCCGGCGAACAGCAGATCGCCGCCCAGGACGATGCGGTCATTGCGAAACACGACGTGGCCGGGCGCGTGGCCGGGCGTGTGCATGACATGAAATTGCGCGTCGCCGAGCGTGAGGATGTCGCCATCGGCGAGCTCGAAGTCGGGCGGGTCGGGCTGCTCGAAGGGCAGTTCGTACACCGCGGCTTGTGTCGCGCCGCGGTCGAACACCGGTCGGTCCGCCGGGTGCATGTACACCGGCACCGGGTACGCGCGCCGCACGCCGGCAAGTCCGCCGATGTGATCGATGTGTGCGTGCGTGAGCCAGATCGCGTCGAGCGTCGCGCCGGATTCGCGCACCATCGCGATCAAACGATCGGGCTCGTCGCCGGGATCGATCAGCACCGCGCGATTCGATTCTTCGTCGATCACGAGATACGAGTTTTCCTCGAACGGGCCGACGGTCAGCAGCGTGATCTTCATACCGATCATACCGCGTAGCCTCCGCTTCCGACGAGCGGCTCGTCACCATCGCCGTCCGCCAACGCCTTCAAATATTTCTCCGCCGCGATCGCCGCCGTCGTCGCGTCGCCGACCGCCGTCGTCACCTGGCGCGTGAGCTGCGACCGCACGTCGCCCGCCGCGAACAGGCCGCGAATGCTCGTGTGCATGTTGGCATCGGTGCGCAGGTAGCCCATCTCGTCGTGGTCGACGTGCCCCTCGATGATGCCGGTGTTCGGCCGGAATCCGATGAAGACGAACATGCCCTGCGCGGGGAGATCGCGCCGGGCATCGGTCTCCACGTCGCGCAGCTTCAGGTTCTTCACGAGTCCCTGCGCGTCGCCCTCGACTTCGTCGACGACGGTGTTCCAGATGACTTCGATCTTGGGATTCGCGAAGAGCCGCTGCTGGAGAATCTTCGACGCGCGCAACGACTCGCGGCGATGTATGAGATACACCTTGCTCGCGTAGCGCGTCAGAAAGTCCGCCTCTTCCGTCGCCGCATCGCCGCCGCCGACCACGGCGATTTCCTGATTGCGAAAAAAGGCGCCGTCGCAGATCGCGCAGTACGACACGCCCTTTCCCGCGTACTCCAATTCGCCGGGAATGCCGAGCTTGATCGGCGTACCGCCGGCCGTGACGATCACCGCGGGCGACACGTACACGTCGCCGTTGTCGCAGCGCGTCTCGAACGTGCCGTCCTGTCGCTTCTGCACGCACTCCACGATGACACCGTTCCGGAACTCGGCGCCGAACTTGGCGGCGTGATCGGAAAATTTCTGCGCCAGCTCGTGTCCGAGAATGTGCTCGAAGCCCGGATAATCCTCGATGACTTCGGTGTTGAGCAGCTCGCCGCCCGGAAACCCGCGCTCGAGCACGACGGCCTTGAGCATCGAGCGTCCGGCGTACATCCCGGCGCACATGCCCGCCGGTCCCGCACCGACGATGACGACATCGAAGTTGTAGGTCGTTCCCATGCCCGGAAAATCTAGTGAGCAAGAAAGGTCAATGCCCCGTCATCCCGGCCGAGCGCCGATGACCAGCCGTGTCAGCGCGCCGTGGCAGTGGGAGACGGTGCCGATGATGACGTCGGCACTTCCCATCTCGCCCGCGGCCGCGATGCGTCCGTCGGCCGCGAGCACTTCGGCCGTGTCGAACATGCCGACGCCGTATGCGCGGTGGCGGCAGAACAACGTCGCGATCTCGACGTGTCCGCCGGCGTCCTGCATTTCGCGGGCGTGATCGGCCAGGCGCGCGGGCAGACTCCATGTTCGCTCGTCGCGCGTGTGCGGACAGGTGCGCGGCTCGACGCAGTTGATGGGGCACATCCACGTCGCGAAGCTCACGTAGTGTGTGCCATCGGTGCCGGCGCGTTCCCACGGCACGCTCGGCACGCGATCGAAGGGCTGCGTCGTTACGGCATCGCCAAATCGTCTGCGCGCGCGTTCCACGAGCCATTCGCCCATGAGATGCGGCATGAGCGGCGAAGGCACGATCGCGTCGCGCGCGAAATCAGACGGATGCTCCGCGGCGTTGGTGAGATACTGATCGAAGAATGCTCGCCACTCGCGTACGACGAGCACACTTGAAATCGCGCACGACGCCAGCGACCCGGCCACCGCGCACGCGTCGTCGCGATCGACGACGAGAATCTGCTCGGCGGTCAGCGCTCCGGCGCGCGCCGCTCGATCGAGCTGCCGCACGTAATAACTGCCGTAACAACCGCCGCCGACGATGACGATCGTGCCGTACGCTTGCGGGTCGCGGCCGTCACTTTCGGACATGGCGGCCGCCGTCCACGAGAATCGTCTCGCCGGTGAGATAATCCGAGTCGAGGATGAACAGCACCGTGCGCGTGACGTCGGACGGATCGCCATGGCGCTTGAGCGGCGTGGTCTCGCGCAGATGCTCGGTCTGCACCGGATCGAAGTTGGGCGGTAGCAGCACGGTGCCCGGCGCCACCGCGGCAACGCGGACCTCGGGCGCGAGCACCTTCGCGAGCGCGCGCGTCATGTAGACGATGCCTGCCTTCGAGATGCCGTGGGGCAGATACCCCGGCCACGTTTCGAACGCCGCGAGGTCCGCGATGTTGACGACGGCGCCGCGCGCCGCGCGCAAATGCGGCGCCGCTGCCTGCGCGAGAAAGAACGGCGCGCGCAGATTGAGCGTCATCACCTCGTCCCAGTGTTCGGGGGTGATCTCGCCGAACGGCATGCGCAGCATGACGGCCGCGGAGTTCACGAGCACGTCGAGCGAGCCGAACGTCTCGACCACGGTCGCGATCAACTCGGCCGCCGATTCGGCACGCGTAAGATCGGCGGCAACGACGTCCGCCTCGCCGCCCGCGGCCTCGATCTGCTTCACGGTTTCGCGCGCGCCGTCCGCCGTGGAGTTGTAGTGCACGGCCACGCGCATGCCGCGCCCACCGAGGGCCACCGCGATCGCGCGGCCAACGCGGTGTCCGGAGCCCGTCACTAGTGCGGTACGGCCGTTCAGGTCCACGGAGAGCCTCTCAAAGACAAGAACTCATAAAAAAAATATCACGGACTGTGAGCGGCGACGTGCACGGATCGGCACGGAGTCGGCGTTGACAGCAGTTGACTGCAGTTACTCGAAACGCCGTCTCCGTGCCGATCAGTGGCCGTCGCCTTCCGCAGTCCGTGGTAATGCTGTTTTCTTGCGTGGTCCGATGTCGTCCGCCGTCGAGTGATCTAGGCGGCACGCGGCGGCCGAGCCCGAACCCGCCCGTCTTGCCGCCCCAACCACTCCTCCGGCACCCGCATCATCCCGAGCGTCCGTGGTCCATCGGTCGCTCCGTGCCAGTCAGATCCCCCGCTCGGAACCAGTGAAAAATGCTCGACCAGCGCGCTCAGGCGCGCAATGTCCTCCGACGAATGGCTCGGGTGCCGCACTTCGACGCCGTCGATCCCCTCTTGCACGAACTGCTCGACGCGCGCACGCGTTCCACCCGATGCGGGGTGCGCGAGGATCGCGAGGCCGCCGGCGTTGTGAATGAGCCCGATCGCGTCCGCCACCGCCAACCGATCCTTGCCGACGTAGGCGGCCTTTCCGTTGCCAAGGTAACGCTCGAACGCGTCGCGAAAATCGACGGCCCAACCTTCGGCGATCATCGCGCGCGCGACATGCGGCCGGCCGATCGCGCCGCCCGCCGCTTGGTCCAGCACCGCCGTGAACTCGATGCGCACGCCGAGCTCGTTGAGCCGCTCGACGATGCGCTGCGCGCGCGTGCGGCGCATCTCGCGGAGCGCGACGAGCCGCGATTCCAGCTCGCGCGTGTCCGAGAGATGCAGCCCGAGAATGTGCGTCTCGACGTCGCCTTCCACCGCGCTCAGCTCGATGCCGGGAACGACGCGCACGCCAAGCTCGGTGCCGGTCGCCATCGCTTCGGGCAGTCCATCGAGTGTATCATGATCGGTCAGTGCGATCGCGATGAGACCGACGCGCTTCGCTTCGCGCACGACGTCGGCGGGCGCGCGCGACCCATCCGACGCCGTGGAATGCATGTGCAGATCGACGAAGCCGCTCGGCGCGGCTCCGCCACCAGCCCCCGGGTACGGAGCGGTCACGTGTAGTCGGCTTCCGGCGACGTGTCGCTGGGCTGAGAGCTGCCGAACAAGCGCTGCAGGTCGGCGTCCGAAAGTTCGAGGAGCGCGCGTTCCCGCGAGCGCGTGCCGACCGGCGAGTAGCGCGTCACGCGAACGACGCGGTCGGCGCCCGTGCCGGCAATGAACATCAAGCCGAATTCATCGTGCTCGTTTTGCGTCACGCGGCCGGAGGGAAAGACCCGCCAGGTCTTGCCGCCGGCGGAGATGGTGCGAGCAGGCATCTATCGAAGCTCCACTTCTTTGTATACGCGATTGGGGTCGAGCACCGGCTCCGGCGCCTCGGCGTGCGCGCGGGCCAGCGTCGCGGCGTCCGCGGCTTCAAAGAACTCTAAAAACGCGCCCGGCAGGCTCGCTTCCTCGAACGCCCAGAACCGGCAGTCCTTCGAGGCGTAGTAGTCACGCTTTCGCTTGAGCCGCTCGTGAAACTTGTCCCGGTCCGGCGGGGTGACGAGAGTCCGCTGAATCGTGAGGGCGCGCGGCATGGTCAGAGCACGTTTTCGGGGAATGTCTCGAGGCCCTTCTTCACGAATGACATGAACTTGTCGGCATCCGCACCGTCGACGATGCGGTGATCGAACGACAGCGACAGGTACGCGCAGGTGCGAATGGCGATCGTGTCTTCGCCGTCGGCACCGGTGATGACTTTCGGCCGCTTCTCGATCGTGCCGAGGCACAGAATGGCGACTTGCGGCTGATTGATGATCGGCGTGCCCATCAGCGAGCCGAACACGCCGGGATTTGTGATGGTGAACGTCCCGTCTTGCACCTCGCGCGGATCGAGACGCTTGCTGCGCGCGCGATTCGCGAGGTCGTTGAGCGAGCGCGTGAGCCCCGTCAACGAGAGGTTGTCGGCGCCCTTGATGACGGGCACGATCAGACCCCAGTCGAGCGCGACGGCGATGCCGACGTTGATCTGCTTGCGATAGATGACCTCGTTCCCGCGCACCGCCGCGTTGAGCACGGGGAACGCACGCAACCCATCCGTCACCGCTTTGATGATGAACGGCAAATACGTCAGCTTCTCGCCGGTCTGCTTCTCGAACTCCGCGCGATGCTTGGCGCGAATGCGCGCGATGCGCGTGAAGTCGACCTCGAAGAACGAGTTCACGTGCGCCGAGGTGTGCTTGGAGACCACCATGTGCTCGGCGATGATGGCGCGCATCTTCGACATCGGCTGCACGTCGTCGCCGGGCCATGGCTCGGGCAGCGGACCCGCGTGCACGGGCTGGGCGCCGGGCGCTGGGCGCTGGGCGGGAGGCGCTTTCGCGCCGGACTCGATGAATTGAAGAATGTCTTTCTTCGTGACGCGTCCGGCGATGCCGCTGCCCTGCATCCCGTTGATCTCGATACCGTGCTCCGCGGCAATGCGCCGTACGAGCGGCGACGACTTGGTGCGAAGGCGGTCTTCGAGTGAGTTGCCGTTTGTCGCGGCTGACGCCGCAGGGTGTGGCGCGGCTGGCGCCGCAGGGTGTGGCGCGGCTGGCGCCGCAGGGGGTGGCGCCGCTGGCGCGGCGGGGGATGGCGCGGTTGGCGCCGCAGGGGACGACGCAACGGCGGCGGCAGGGGCCGGAGTGGGGGCGGCCGCCGCAGCCGACACACCAGCAGCAACATCGGTTTCGAGACGTGCGACCACGGTCGATACCGGAACCGTCTGGCCTTCGGTCACGAGGATTTCCGCCAGCACACCGGTCGACGGCGCCGGAATCTCCGCGTCGACCTTGTCGGTCGAGATCTCGAAGATGGGCTCATCGCGCTTCACCTGATCGCCGACTTTTTTCAACCACTTCGACAGCGTGCCTTCAGCGATCGACTCGCCCATCTGAGGCATGACGACGTCTACACGTGCCACTGCGCTACCCTCGGGAATTAGCAGCGCGCGCCCTGCCGCGCCGGAAGAACCAGATCGAAACAATCGGAACGACGATCGTTCCAATGATCATGCCGAACACCATATACGCATACCAATTGCACGGCGCGCCCGTCTCCGCATCGCTTCGACAGCGCGCCAACGCACCGACGATCTTGGCGATCAACACGGCGATCATGCCGCCGCCCGCAAACCCGACGAACGTCGAAAAACAGCCGACTCCAAGATACTCCCATCGGGTCGTCTTCGGGACTTGCGGCGTCGAGTCCGGCGCCTCGGGGTTCGCCATCAATACGCTGCCAGCGCGCGCGCCGCCGTGACGATGTCCGCGGTCTGGGGCAGCACGTAATCCTCGAGCGCGGGCGCGTATGGCAGCGGGACGTCGTGCGCCGTCACGCGCAGCACGGGCGCATCGAGCCAGGCGAACGACGTTTCGTTGATGCGCGCCGTGATCTCGCCGGCCAGGCCTCCGGTTCGCGTGTCCTCGTGCACGATGAGCGCGCGATTCGTCTTGCGCACCGTCGCCTGAATCGCGTCGTCGTCGAGCGGCGACAGCGTGCGCAGATCGAGAATCTCGACGGAAAGCCCATCCTGCTTCTCGAGCTGCTCCGCGGCCTCGAGCGCCTTCCATACCGTGGCGGCGTACGTGATGATCGACAGATCCTTCCCTTCACGCGCAATGCGCGCCTTGCCGATCGGCACGACGTGATCGCCCGCGGGCATCTCCGCCTTCACCCGGCGATAGAGATATTTGTGCTCGAAGAACAGCACGCAATCGTCGTCGCGGATCGCCGCCTTCATCAAGCCCTTCGCGTCCTCGGCCGTCGAGGGATACACGACCTTGAGCCCCGGCGTATGGACGAATCCCGCTTCGGGATTCTGCGAATGAAACGGCCCGCCGCGAACGTATCCTCCGCTCGGCCCCCGCACGACCATCGGACACGGCAGGAACGCGCGATACCGCGCCGTCGCGACGTAGTTCGTGAGCATGTCGTACGCGTTCGCGATGAAGTCGATGAACTGCATCTCGACCACGGGACGCATGCCCATGTGCGCCGCACCGGCCGCCGCGCCGACGATCCCGATCTCGGAAATCGGCGAGTCGATGACGCGCTGCTCGCCGTATTTGTCGAGCAACCCGTCGGTCACCTTGAACGCGCCGCCGTAGCGGCCAATGTCTTCGCCGATGCAGAAGACGTCGGCGTCGCGATCCATCTCCTCGAAGAGGGCCTCACGGATGGCCTCGAGGTAGGTGATTTCAGGCATGCTTCGTCATTCCGAGCGTAGCGAGGAATCTCGCGTCACGATCGAGGGACGACAGATGCCCCGTCGCTTCGCTCCTCGGGATGACACGCGGGGGGACCATCAATGCTCCTTCTCCGGCGTGTGCTTGAACACGCCCCACCCTTCGGGCCGCTCGTGCTCGTCCACCGCGCTCGCCACGCCTTCACGAAACCAGAGCGGCTCTGCGGCCGGCGGATCGGCGTACACGCCTTGCAGCGCATCGAGCGCTTCGGGCATTCCCGACCGCTCGGCGGCGTCAGTCGCGTCATCGACCTCGCGCCGGACGCGATCGTCCACGGCCTCGATCTCGCTATTAGAGAACTCGAATTCGTCGCGCAGGCGCGCGGCGTAGCGCGTGATCGGATCGTTCTCACGCTCCCAGCGATCGATCTCACCCGGCGGTACATACGACTGATTGTCGTGCTCCGCGTGGCCCTTGCGGCGATACGTCATGAGCTCGACCAGCGTCACGCCTTCGCCGCGCCGCGCGCGATCCACCGCCCGCTTCGTCGCCTGGTACACCGCCAGCACGTCGTTGCCGTCCGCCTGGTCGCCCGCGACGCCATAGCCGATCGCCTTGTCGACGAATTGCTTCGCCGCCGTTTGCTTCGACGTCGGCGTGGAATACGCGTAGCCGTTGTTCTCGACGATGACGACCAGCGGACAGCGCTGCACCGCCGCGAAGTTGATGCCTTCGTGAAACGCGCCCGTCGACGTCGCCCCGTCGCCGACATACACGAGCCCGACGCGATCCTCGCCGCGCATCTTGAAGCTGAGCGTCACGCCGGCCATCACCGGCACCATGTCGCCGAGCGGCGAGATCTGGCCGATGAATCCGCGCTCGGTGTCGCCAAAGTGGATGTTCAGCTCGCGCCCGCGCGTCGGCGAATCGGCCTTGGCCATGTATTGCTTCAGAATTTCGAGCGGCGTGGCGCCCTTCACGAGCATCGAGCCCAGGTTGCGAATGAGCGGCGACAGAATGTCGCGCCGCTCGAGCGCGTACGCACTGCCGACCGCGTCCGCTTCCTGTCCCAGCGACCGAAAGAGTCCGCCGACGACTTTCGTCTGCCGATACAGGGCGACCAGCCGCTCCTCGAGCGTGCGCGTCAGGCGCATCCAGTAGTACAGCTCGAGCAGCGATGGGCGATGGGCGATGGGCGTTGGTCGGGATTTCGCCTTGGCGACGCTGTTGTTGGCGCGGGGCATATGTGGCAAAAACTAGTCGGCGCGGCGCTCAGAGCGTACTACGCCCAGCGCCCATCGCCCAACGCCCAGCTCAGTAATTCGCCGTCAACTCGTGCGCCGGATCCGCATGGCGATGCAGCGTCACGAAAAACCGCTTCACATTCCGATCGAGACGGCTCTCGCCCATCTGATCGGTGTTCACCTCGACGAACGTATAGTGGCCGCCCTCCGCTTTCACCGACAGCTTCAGCGCGCCGAGGGCGCCGGAATACGTGCGCGTCTTGGGCGCCGTCGTGTTCTGCGTCAGACCGATGCCCGGAAAGAACGAGTCCGCCTCGGCCAGGACGTCCGCGAGGGACATGTGACTGCGAAAGAAATGGCGCATCGAAGTGCTCGAGGTGTTCGAGAGTCTTAGGGTGTGGCCGAGGCTCGTTCGGCGAGAACGTCCTGCATCCATTCGGTCTTCTCGAGCGTGTGCAGCGAATCGCGGCGAAAGCGCACCGCCACCGCCCACGTGCCCGAGACAACGAAATTTAGCTTCGCATGATACACGCCGACCTCCGGGCCATAGGCCAGGCCGTCGTACGTGTGTGAATGCGGGCCATTCGGCGCGTCGGGCTCGATGGGCTTGCTCGAGTAGAGCTGCCCCTCGCCGTTCTCGATCGGCTGCCTCGTCTTGCGGTCGAGAATGGTGATCGAGTAGTGCACGTCGTCGCGCGCGTGTGGAGGCGCCTGGTCGGGTTGAATCGTGAAATCGTAGTCCAGCGTGTACTGGTGCAGCGCCGGCGGCTTGTAGGGACCGCTGTTGCATGATGAGACCGCGGACGCAATGAGCGCGACACTGAGAAGCATCGCGCTCATCGTGGGCATGCTTCCTCGCTTCGGCGCTCCGCACCTACGCTCGGAATTCTGCATTGAAGATCCCCCTCTCAGGACTGATAGTACTCCAGCCCCAGATGGGTGATCTGCTCTTCACCCATCAGATGCCGAAGCGTGTTCTTGAGCTTCGTCTGCTGGATGAAAAGATCGTGTTCCGGCTGCAATCCGGGAGCGGCCATCGGCGACTTGTAATAGAAGCTTAACCATTCCTGAATGCCCTTCATCCCCGCGCGATGCGCGAAGTCCGAGAAGAGCGCCAGGTCCAGCACGATGGGCGCGGCGAGGATCGAATCGCGGCAGAGGAAGTTGACCTTGATCTGCATCGGGTAGCCCATCCACCCCACGATGTCGATGTTGTCCCAGCCTTCCTTGTTGTCGCCGCGCGGCGGGTAGTAGTTGATGCGCACGACGTGCGAGAAATCCTTGTACAGATCGGGATACGCTTCCGGCTGAAGGATCGTGTGCAGCACCGACAGCTTCGACTCCTCCTTCGTCTTGAACGACGCCGGGTCGTCGAGCACTTCGCCGTCACGGTTGCCGAGAATGTTGGTGGAATACCATCCCTCGATACCGAGCAATCGCGCCTTGAGACCCGGGGCGATCATGGTCTTCATCAGCGTCTGACCGGTCTTGAGGTCCTTGCCGGCCAGCGGCGACCCGGTCTTCTGTGCGAGTTCCAGCAGCGCCGGGACGTCGGCACTCAGGTTGGGCGCGGCATTGGCGTACGGGAGCCCTTCGCGGATCGCG
>DATNEW010000018.1 GCA_035606695.1 Gemmatimonadaceae bacterium | reverse complement strand
TGACAAAGAAGCGCAAGGGATCGCCGGATCCCGCGCAGCCGTCGAAAGCGGAAGCGCCCGCGTCGGCGCCGACGAGCCTTCCGCATGGCCAGGTCGTTGTCGGCATTGGCGCCTCCGCCGGCGGACTCGCGGCGTTGAAGCGGTTCTTCGCGACCGTGCCCGCGGACACGGGCTTGGCGTTCGCGATCGTCGTGCATCTGTCGCCCGAGCACGAGAGCTATCTCGCCGACCTGCTGCAGCCGCTGGCGGCGATTCCCGTCACCCAGGTGATGGAAGAGACGCCGATCGAGCCGAACCACGCGTACGTCATTCCGCCGGGGCGAAGCTTGTCGGCGGTCGACAGCCATCTGCGGATCGCGCCATTGGCCTCCCCGCGCCTTGGCCGTGCACCCGTGGATCATTTTTTCCGGACGCTCGCCGAAACGCACGACGGCGAATCGGTGGGCGTGATTCTGTCGGGCACGGGCAGCGACGGCGCGCACGGGATCGGCTACTTGCGCGAGCACGGCGGCATGACGGTCGCTCAGGATCCGGCGGAAGCGGAATTCGACGGCATGCCGCGGTCCGCGATCGCGACCGGCCTGGTCGATCACGTGCTGCCGATCGCCGCGATGGTTCAGCGCATACGCGAATTCGCCGCCACGAGGCCGCTCGTTGTCCGCCCTGACGCGAGCGGCTCGCGCGCGTCCGATGAGGCGGCGCCGGACGGCGCGGCGGCCGACGAGCTGGAGCACGCCTTGACGCTGGTGCGTCTCCGAACGGGACATGACTTCCTGCGCTACAAACGCTCGACCGTTGCCCGCCGCATCGCTCGGCGCATGCAGGTGCTCAATCTCGTCCAAACTGCCGACTATGTCGAACGTCTGCGGACGGACGAGCAGGAGGCAAGCGCGCTGCTCGACGATTTGTTGATCAACGTCACGAGCTTCTTTCGCGATTCGGATGTGTTTCGCGGTCTCGAGGCCGACGTCATTCCCGGCCTGTTCGAGGGGAAGGGACGCAACGACGTGGTGCGTGTGTGGTCGGTGGGCTGCGCGACGGGCGAAGAGGCGTACACCATCGGCATGCTGCTGCTCGAGGAAGCAGGCCGCCGCAACAACGCGCCGCAGGTGCAGATCTTTGCGACCGATCTTCACGAGCGGTCGCTCGAGAAGGGTCGCGAAGCGGTGTTCACCGACGCCATCGAGTCGGAGATCTCACCCGAGCGGCTCGATCGATTCTTTCGCCGCGAAGGCGGCGGCTACCGTGTGACGAAGTCGCTCCGCGACGTCGTGGTCTTCGCGATGCACAACCTGCTGCGGGACCCGCCATTTTCGCGGCTCGACTTCGTCGTCTGCCGGAACGTCTTGATCTATCTGCAGCGCGACCTGCAGAACGACGTCATCGATCTCTTCCATTACTCGTTGAGCCCGGGCGGACTCGTGCTGCTCGGGACCGCCGAAACCCTCGTCTGCCCGGATTTGTTTCGCGCCGAGAACAAGGAGATTCACCTGTATCGCCGGCGCGACGTTCCGCATGGAGCGATCCGGCTTCCAGCGCTCGCAATGAGTCCGCGCGTGCGGCGCGCTCCGGGTGAAATTCCGGAACTGCCGGCGGCCGCGCCGGCGAAAAACACGACGACGTACGCGCGCGTCCACCAGCAACTGGTCGAGCGCTACGGAACGCCGAGCCTGCTCGTGGGACCGGGGCACGAGGTGGTGCATCTCTCCGACGGCGTCGGACGGTTCCTGCGGCATCCGGGCGGCCAACCGACGAACGATTTGTTCAAGCTGGTGCGCGACGAATTTCGAATGGAGCTGCGCTCCGGCATGCACGTGGCGCGAAATCGCCGAACCGCGTGGGCGTCGCGGCCGATCATCGTGGCGCTCGACGGCGCAGTGAGCTCGGTGACCGTGCGCGCGACGCCCGCCTCCGAGCCGGAGCTCGAAGGGTACGTGCTCGTGCTGTTCGACGAGTCGGACAGGACGTCGGCGCCGCCGGCATCCGCCCGAAGCCCGGGCGACGAAAACGTTCGGGAGCTCGAGGCGGAGCTCGAGTCGACACGCGGGCGCATGCAGGCCCTGATCGAAGAGTTCGAGACGACCCAGGAGGAGTCGCGCGCCTCGAACGAGGAGTTGCAATCGACGAACGAGGAGCTCCGCTCGACGCTCGAAGAGCTCGAGACCTCGCGCGAGGAGCTCCAGTCGGTCAACGAAGAGCTGCAGACGCTCAACCAGGAGAACCGGCATAAAGTCGAGGAGTTGTCGCAACTCTCGAGCGATCTTCAGAACTTGCTGCAGTCGACCGACATTGCGACGATCTTTCTCGATCGCAATCTGCGCATTCTGCGCTACACGCCGCGCGTGACGGAGATCTTCAATGTCCGCCACGCCGATCGCGGCCGCCCGCTCGCCGATCTCACGCACCGCCTTGGGTATCCGGACTTGATCGACGACGCGAAGCGCGTGTTGCAGACGCTCGTGCCGGTCGAGCGCGAAGCGGAAATGCTCGACCCACCGGCGAGCTATCTGCTCCGTTCCGCTCCGTATCGCACCGTGGATGACCGCATCGAAGGGATCGTCATCACGATGGTCGACGTCACGGCGCTCAAGCGCACGCAGGGGGCGCTGCGGCGGAGTGAAGAGCGACAGGCGCTCCTCGTTCGTTTGCACGACACCACCCGGCCGATCTCCGACCCGGTGGAGATGCAACGGGTTGCGAGCCGGCTGCTCGGCGAGCATCTGCGCGCGAATCGCGTGAGTTATGTCGAGGTCGAGGAGCAAGCCGTTGTTTCGCGCGCACCGTACACGCGCGACGTGAAGGCGCTGCCGCCCGAGTATCCACTCGCTGAGTTCGACGCGGCGTATCGCCCGGGCTATCACCGCGGCGAGAGTCTCGTGGTCAGTGACGTCGTGGGCGAGGAGCGTTTGACCGATGACGAGCGCGAGGCGTATCGCGCGGCGGACGTCGGGTCGCTCGTCGCGGTCATGTTCGAGCGAAGCGGCGAGCGACTCGCTGGATTTTCCGTGCACGATCGCGAGCCCCGCACGTGGACGCCGGAGGAGGTTGCGCTCATTCGCGAATTCGGCGCACGCACGGCGGTGGCGGTGGATCGCGCGCGCGCCGAATCGACGCTCCGCGCGAGCGAAGAGCGCTTTCGCTTGATCGTCGACGGTGCGCGCGACTACGCGATCGTCACCACCGACCTGGATGGGCGAATCCTTACCTGGTCGCCTGGCGCGGAAGCCGTCCATGGCTGGACGTCCGACGAGATGATCGGGCAATCGATCGACGTGCTGTTCACACCCGATGATCGTGCGGACGGCGTACCGGAACGCGAACGCGCGCAGACGGTCGAACACGGGGCCGCGGCCGACACGCGCTGGCACATGCGCAAGAACGGCTCGCGCGTGTTCATCGACGGCGTCTCGCGACCGGTGACGGAAGGCGCGGGCAAGGTGGCAAGAATTCTAAGATTCGGCCAGGACGTCACGGCGCGCCGCCAAATGGAACAAGCCCTTCGCGAGCTGAACGCAACGCTCGAGCAGCGCGTCGGTGAGCGAACCGAGCAACTGGCCGAGGCAAATCGGTCGGCGCGGAGCGAGCGCGTATTTCTCCGCCGCCTCGCTCAGGGCGAGGAAGACGAGCGGCGCCGTCTGGCGCGCGACCTCCACGACGAAGCGGGCCAGTTGTTGACCGCGCTTGGCCTTGGGCTTCAGACGATGTCGGATCTTGCCGCACCGGGTTCGGCCATGGCTCACCACGCGGCCAAGCTGCGCGATCTCGCGGACACAATCTCCAGAGAGCTGCACGCCGTCGCGGTGCGCTTGCGACCGAAGGCACTCGATGACTTCGGACTCGAGGCTGCACTGCGCACGTACATCGACGAATGGGCGCGGAGCTCCGGCATCTTCGCCGTGGTGCATGCGCCGGCGGAAGTGACGCGACTGCCCGAGGCGGTCGAAACGGCGATCTACCGAATCGTGCAAGAAGCGCTGACCAACGTTGCGCGCCATAGCGGTGCGCGACGCGCGAGTGTCGTCGTCGAGCGCCGCGGGTCCGAGGTGGTGGCCATCATCGAGGACGAGGGCCGAGGGTTCGATCTTGCCGTCGTCGACGGCGCCACCGTTCCGGGCCTGGGGTTGCGAGGAATTCGCGAACGCGCGGCGCTCCTGGGGGGCACCGCCGAGATCGAGAGCGCGGAGGGCGCCGGGACGACTATTTTCATACGCATACCGATCGACGACGACGGCACCGATTCCGAGAACTCGAGCGGCACGTAGCGCCGCCGCCCGAGACCGAGGTAGCGGCACAGTGAGCGAGCACCAGATCAGAATCATCCTTGCGGATGACCATGCGGTCGTCCGCGAAGGACTGAAGGCGCTGGTCAACGCGCGGCCGGACATGCGCGTGATCGGCGAAGCGGGTGACGGGGAGTCGGCGTTTTGCGCGGCCCGCGACCTCACGCCGGACGTGCTCGTCGTGGACCTCTCGATGCCCGGCGGCGGGGGAGCGGACGTCGCGGAACGAGTGCGCACCGAATGCCCGAGCGTGCGCGTGCTCGCACTGACCGTTCACGAGGAGCCGCTCTACGTCGGCCGGCTGCTGGACGCCGGCGCGGCCGGGTATGTACTGAAACGAGCGGCTGCGGCGGATCTCGTTCGCGCCATTCGCACGGTGGCCTCAGGCGGCACGTACATCGATCCCTCGATCGCGCGAACGGTAGTTTCCGGATTTCTCGAATCTGAAGAAGCCGCGAAGGCAGTGTCGAACGACGGGCTGACCGAACGCGAACGCGAAGTGCTCGTTCGCATCGCCCGCGGCTTCAGCAACAAGGAAATCGCCACCGCCCTCGAGCTCAGCGTGAAGACCGTGGAGAGCTACAAGAGCCGTGTCGCCGAGAAGCTTGGCCTGCGTTCGCGTGTCGACATCGTCCGCTATGCGGCGCTTCGCGGCTGGCTCGGCGGCCTGGCGGGCGAAGACCCGGAGTCTACTCCGCAAGAACATCCCTCGGGGAGGCGATAGGTCGCGACAGACGGTCCTTCGCCGGGACGTGTCAGGACGGTTCCTGACACGAGCTATCGACTTTCCCGCTGCAGTGGTGGCCGAACGGGACATAACGTGCAGGTATGTCGAATGATCCCGCCGAACAGATCTCACCGTGAGTCCTCCCAAAAAGACTGCGAGCGGCACGCTGCTGGAGCGGGCGGTTTCGTCGCTTGGGGCTGAGGTGGTCGCGGCATCACTCAGCCTCAACGTGCAGGCACTCGAGGGGCTGCTCGCGTCGGAAAAGCCGATGAATCTGGAGCAGCAGCGCACACTGGCGCTGGCGATCTACGCGGCCAGCGAGAACCACCCCGAGCTTCGGCGCCGAGCGATGAGTTTGCTGGCCCAGGTTCGCGCGGCGGCGGACTTCGAGGCAGGCGTGACCGAGCGTCACGCGATCGCACCCTCGCACTCCCACCGCTGGGAGTGATCGGCAACCCAGCGCGCGCTCAGAGCACTCGGAGCATCTACATTTTCGAGATGCTTCACGATACGAATTCGGCGCGGCTTGGGTCGTGACCATGATGGGCGATGCGACACCGGGATCGATGCGGTCGTTTGCGCCCGCTCCTCGAATTCGAGTCGTTCTCGCCGACGACCATGCGGTCATCCGCGAAGGCCTGAAGCTGCTCGTCAACGCGCAGCCCGACATGGAAGTGATTGGCGAGGCGGTGGACGGCGAGATGGCGTTGCGCGTTGCGTGCGAGTTGACGCCGGACGTGATCGTCATGGATCTCTCCATGCCGGTCCTCGGCGGCGCGGCGGCGGCCGAGCGCGTGCGGCGCGAGTGTCCGGTTGTGAAAGTGCTGGCGCTCACGGTGCACGAGGATCGGTCCTATCTCGCGCAGTTGCTCAAGGCCGGGGCAACGGGCTACATCCTCAAGCGAGCGGCGCCCGAGGAGCTCGTGCATGCGGTGCGTGCAGTGGCGGCTGGCGGGACGTACATCGATCCGGCGATGGCCCCGGCCTTGGTGCAGGGGTACTTGCAGTCGCGCCGGCGATTGCGCGCAACCGCGCACGAAGTGCTCAGCGAGCGGGAGCGTGACGTGCTCGTGCGGATCGCGCGTGGGAACAGCAACAAGGAGATCGCGCGCGACTTGGGGCTCAGCGTCAAGACCGTGGAGACCTACAAAGCGCGGTTCACGGAGAAGTTGGGCGTGCGGTCGCGCGTCGAGATCGCCCGGTATGCAGCCGAGCACCGGTTACTCGACGACGAGCTGGATACGAGCGCGCCATAGCGCATCCTTGAATCACAGTTCTCTGACGAGCCTGCGGGCCTGTCAGGGTGGGCCCTGACAGGCCGAAGCGGGTCCTTCCTGCTGGCTAGCTGGTGACCCACGGCTAATGTGAAGCATGCGAATGGATCGTTCGCCGGCAGGAACCGCAGGACTGGCAGGACTGGCAGGACCGGCGTGACCGCGCGTCCGGAGCCCGAGCGGGACGGCGAGGATGCCGCGCGGCTCGAAGAGCTGTTGGCGCTGGCGATGAACGCCGCGAACCGGCGGCGGGGATGGGGCCCCACCGCCGGTTCCGCGGCGCGAGAGCCGCTCAGCGCGGCCTGCGCGTTCGCGCGCGCAAAAACCATTCGTCCTGAAGAGGTGCTCGTTCACCTCAAACGCGTATGGTCCAATATCGCGGACTCCGAATTCCTCACCCGCCACGACGCGCAGCATGTGCTCGACGGAATGGTGAGCGAGTGTATCGAGCAGTACTTCGCGGATTGCTCCGGCAAATGACCGTCACGCTACCGAGTCACGACGTTTCGCCGCGCTGCTTCCGCGAGCGCTGAGTCGATGTCGCGCGATTCGACGACGCGCGGCAGCAGGAAGTTTCCGGATTGCGTGCCGGGAATTCGCGTCGACGCCACCGAGCCGCTTCGGTCGAGCGCAATGATCGCCGTCGTCGACTTGAGCGAGATGCGAAGGACCCACGCGCCGCCGTCGGGCCACTGACGTCGAACCGCGAAGACGTTCGGGTGTGACGTCGCATCGAAGTGCAGCGGTACGCTCCGGCGCGCCCCGTTGACGAGGCCCTCGGCCGCGCCCGTGAGATCGCCGAGCTGCGCCTCGCCTTCGCGCAGCGAGGTGTGCACGAGCAGCGCGGCACTCCGGCTCGGAGCGTCGAATGAATTGACCGGTGATTCGATCGACAGCCACGGCGGCCACTTGAGCGCATTCCTTGTGAACGGCGCCGCGGCGGTGAGACTGACCGCCAGCGCGGCAGCGGCTGTTGAGTAGAGGGCAAGGGCGGACACGCGGCGAGTCATGGAGCCTCCAATGGGTTGAGGTGCGCTGAGGTGCGCGATCGTTCACCCAATTGGATGGTGGAATGTGTCCGTGTGCTTACATGCGGTGCGTTGTCGCTCCTCGCCTCAGGGCGGCCGCGATGAGCATTCTTTACGATCGCCACACGCCATTGCCGAGGGCTTGCCGAACGACGTAGTGTGGAGGCGGACGTACAACTCCCCTTCGCCGCCGGAGAACGCCGTGGCCGATTTCCATCCGTTCGAGCTCGAGCACTACCAGTCGCGCTACGAGCACGACGTCGAGATGAACCTCGCCGACAGCAGCGTGAAATGTCTCGCCACGAGCGAGTGGCTGACCGACGACGAGCGCGGGCGCCTGCTCGACACGCCGCTGTACTATCCGATGGTCAACGGCACGGTCGAGTTGCGCGAGGCGATCGCGGCGCTGTATCCGAACGCGAGCGCGCGCAACGTGCTCGTGACCGTCGGCGCGGCCCAGGCCAATGGCATGGTCGCCGCCGCGCTGCTGCGGCCCGGCGATGAAGTCGTCGTCATTTCGCCCGGCTACCGGCAGATCTGGGGCTTAGCGTTGAACACGGGCTGCACCGTGCGCGAACTGGAGCTTCGGCCGGAGCAAGATTGGCGGCCGGGTCTCGACGCGCTCGACGCGCTCATTGGACCGCGGACGCGG